>CAKMOM010000057.1:0-44461 GCA_927910965.1 uncultured Streptococcus sp. | reverse complement strand
GCAAAGCTAGGTGGAACAGCATTGATATGTCTGTTCCATTTTTTATAGGAGAGGAAAGATTGAAACAAAGTATTGGAAAATTGGATTAGCAAGTATCTTTTACTAGGATTGGCAGTTAGTCATGTAGCTGCAAATGAAGCTGAAGCGAAAGCATCTTCGGAAGAAAGCAGTGTTCAAGCTTCTTCTAGTAAGGTAGAAGAAAAGAAATCAGAAACGACTACAAGTCAAAAAGAAGAAGAGAAAAAGGTTGAGACTTCTTCTAGTCAGCGTCCAGAGAAAAAGGAAGAAGTAAAAGAGACGCGAGCTAGTAGTCAGAAAGAAGAAAGTAAACAAACTTCAACATCAGCACATTGGGAAGGTGACTTCTATGTAAAAGCAGATGGTTCAAAAGCTAGGAGTGAGTGGATCTTCGATACTAGCTACAAGGCTTGGTTCTATATAAAATCAGATGGTCGTTATGCTCAAAAAGAATGGCATGGAAACTATTACCTCAAAGCGGGTGGTTACATGGCTAAAAATGAATGGGTTTACGATAACAATTATAAGAGCTGGTTCTACCTCAAGGCAGATGGTTCTTATGCAGAACAAGAATGGCAGAAAATCAATGGCAAATGGTACTATTTCAAGAAGTGGGGCTATATGGCTAAAAGTCAGTGGCAAGGAGATTATTTCTTGAATGATCAAGGTGCTATGATGCAAAACGAATGGCTTTATGATAATCATTATAAGAGTTGGTTCTATCTTAAGGCAGATGGTTCTTATGCTAATGAACAGTGGCAAAAGATTGATGGAAAGTGGTATTATTTTAAGAAGTGGGGTTACATGGCTCAAGACGAGTGGCATGGAAACTACTATCTTACTGAAAGTGGTGCTATGGCAACAGGTGAGCTAATCATGGACGATACTCGTTATACTTTTGCCGATTCAGGGGAACTGAAAGAAAAGAAAGCCTTGAATGTTGGTTGGGTTTATCGAAACGGACACCGTTATTTCTTTAACCATCGTGAAGAACAGGTCGGAACTGACCGTGCTAAGAAGGTTATTGATGTCAGTGAGCATAATGGCCGCATTAGTGATTGGAAAAAGGTTATTCAGGAAAATGGGGTTGATGGCGTTATTGTTCGTTTGGGATATAGCGGTGTAGAAGATAAGGAATTGGCTTATAATATTCAAGAATTTAATCGACTAGGCATTCCTTATGGTGTCTATCTGTATACCTATGCAGAAAATGAAACAGATGCTGAGAATGATGCTAAACAGACTATTGAACTCTTGAAGAAATACAAGATGAACCTGTCTTATCCAATTTACTATGATGTTGAAAACTGGGAATATGAAAATAAATCTAAGAAAGCTCCATCAGATACAGACACTTGGGTTAAAATCATCAATAAGTATATGGAAACCATGAAAAAAGCAGGTTATCAAAATGTGAAAGTTTATAGCTATCGTCAACTTTTACAAACTCGTTTGAATCATCCAAATATTTTACAACATGTAAACTGGGTTGCAGCCTATACGGATGCGCTTGATTGGAATAATCCTCATTATTCAGGAGAAAAAGGATGGCAATATACTTCATCTGACATTCTTAAAGGGATTCGAGGACGTGTGGATGTCAGCGTCTGGTATTAATCTGTAAAACTGAGAAGAGAGCCTACAAATTGTATGCTCTTTTCTTTATTTTATCTCTGTTAAGAGAGTTTGAAAGTGACTGGGTTTCATTCAAATAATTCTTAAATTATCAGTCTATTGCAACTTTTCTCATGTGAGTCTTTTGGCTTGCTATTGGTTTTTCTTAGTAGTATACTAAGATAGTAATCATTAAGAAGTGGTTACAAAAAATAATGAATGAGGTAAAGAAAATGGTAGAATTGAAAAAAGAAGCAGTAAAAGACGTAACATCATTAACAAAAGCAGCACCAGTAGCATTGGCAAAAACAAAGGAAGTATTGAATCAAGCTGTTGCTGATTTGTACGTAGCTCACGTTGCTTTGCACCAAGTACACTGGTATATGCGTGGTCGTGGTTTCCTTGTATGGCATCCAAAAATGGATGAGTATATGGAAGCGCTTGATGGTCAATTGGATGAAATCAGCGAACGCTTGATTACACTTGGTGGTAGCCCATTCTCAACATTGACAGAATTCCTTCAAAACAGTGAAATCGAAGAAGAAGCTGGTGAATACCGTAATGTTGAAGAAAGCTTGGAACGTGTCCTTGCTATCTACCGTTACTTGTCAGAACTCTTCCAAAAAGGTTTGGATGTCACTGATGAAGAAGGTGACGATGTGACAAACGGTATCTTTGCAGATGCTAAAACTGAAACTGATAAAACAATCTGGATGCTTGCAGCAGAATTGGGACAAGCACCTGGTTTGTAAGAAATAATAGCAACATATATAAATCTGTAAGAAATTCTTACAGATTTTTTCTATCTTGTAAGCTATCCCAAACCAGTCTTTTTTGAGTTTTTTGATAAAATTAGTACTATCAGTGAAAAGGATGGAAGCATGACTAAGAAAATTGTAGCTATATGGGCCCAGGATGAAGAGGGTGTGATTGGTAAGGACAATCGTCTGCCTTGGCATTTGCCAGCAGAACTGCAACACTTCAAAGAAACAACTCTGAATCATGCTATCTTGATGGGGCGCGTGACCTTTGATGGGATGGGACGTCGCTTGCTTCCAAAACGAGAGACCTTGATTTTGACACGTAACCCGGAAGAAAAGACAGATGGGGTTACTACTTTTTATGATATCCAGTCTGTTCTCGACTGGTATCAGGGTCAAGAAAAGAATCTCTATATTATCGGTGGAAAGCAAATTTTTCAGGCTTTTGAGCCCTACCTTGACGAAGTGATTGTGACTCAAATTCATGCTCGGGTGGAGGGAGATACCTATTTCCCTGAAGAGTTTAACTTGTCTCTTTTTGAGACAGTTTCAAGCAAATCCTACACCAAAGATGAGAAGAATCCTTATGATTTTACCATGCAATACCGCAAGAGAAAGGAAGTCTAATGGAACGTAGTATATTTGGTTTTTTCACAGCCATGCTGTGCTTGGTCTGTTTGCTCGCTGGAGCACAGTCTTTTCGTAAAAAGCGTTATGGACTTTCTGTCCTGCTCTGGTTAAATGCCTTTACCAATTTGGTCAATAGTATCCACGCTTTTTACATGACCTTATTTTAGATAGAATGACAGCATAGAATAGAACGGAAGGAAATCATGCCTACAACTAGGAATAATGATATGATGGTTTATTGCTCATTTTGTGGCAAAAGCCAAGAAGAAGTACAAAAAATAATCGCAGGCAACAACGCCTTTATCTGTAATGAATGTGTGGAGTTGGCCCAGGAAATCATTCGGGAGGAGTTGGCTGAGGAAGTCTTGGCAGACTTGTCTGAGGTACCAAAACCAATCGAACTCCTCCATATCTTGAACCACTATGTAATCGGTCAAGATCGTGCCAAGCGTGCCTTAGCTGTGGCGGTTTACAACCACTACAAACGCATCAATTTCCACGATACGCGTGAAGAGTCGGAAGATGTGGATTTGCAGAAGTCAAACATATTGATGATTGGCCCAACTGGTTCTGGGAAAACATTCCTTGCCCAGACCTTGGCTAAAAGCTTGAATGTGCCTTTTGCGATCGCAGATGCGACAGCTCTTACGGAGGCTGGTTATGTAGGTGAGGATGTGGAAAATATCCTCCTTAAACTCTTGCAGGCTGCTGACTTTAACATCGAACGTGCAGAACGTGGGATTATCTACGTGGATGAAATTGACAAGATTGCTAAGAAGAGTGAGAACGTATCGATCACACGTGACGTTTCTGGTGAAGGGGTGCAACAAGCCCTTCTCAAGATTATCGAGGGAACTGTCGCTAGCGTACCGCCTCAAGGTGGACGCAAGCATCCACAACAAGAGATGATTCAGGTGGATACTAAAAATATCCTCTTCATCGTGGGTGGCGCCTTTGATGGTATCGAGGAAATTGTCAAACAACGTCTTGGAGAAAAAGTCATCGGATTTGGTCAAAATAATAAAGCGATTGATGAAAACAGCTCCTACATGCAAGAAATCATCGCTGAAGATATTCAAAAATTCGGTATTATCCCAGAGTTGATTGGACGCTTGCCAGTCTTTGCAGCTCTTGAACAATTGACGGTTGATGATTTGGTTCGCATCTTGAAAGAGCCAAGAAATGCCTTGGTAAAACAATACCAAACCTTGCTTTCTTATGATGATGTCGAGTTGGAATTTGACGACGAAGCCCTTCAAGAGATTGCCAATAAGGCCATTGAACGCAAGACAGGGGCGCGTGGTCTTCGTTCGATTATTGAAGAAACCATGCTAGATGTCATGTTTGAAGTACCGAGTCAGGAAAATGTGAAATTGGTCCGCATCACAAAAGAAGCTGTCGATGGAACGGATAAACCAATCCTAGAAACAGCCTAGAGGTGACTATGGAAATCAATACACACAATGCTGAAATCTTGCTCAGTGCGGCTAATAAATCCCACTATCCGCAGGATGAATTGCCAGAGATTGCCCTAGCAGGGCGGTCAAATGTAGGCAAGTCTAGCTTTATCAACACCATGCTCAACCGTAAGAATCTGGCTCGCACGTCAGGGAAACCTGGGAAAACCCAGCTTCTCAACTTCTTTAACATTGATGACAAGATGCGCTTTGTAGATGTGCCTGGTTATGGCTATGCTCGTGTTTCTAAAAAGGAACGTGAAAAGTGGGGGCGCATGATTGAGGAGTACCTAACGACTCGAGAAAATCTCCGTGCGGTTGTCAGTCTAGTTGACCTTCGTCATGACCCGTCAGCAGATGATGTGCAGATGTACGAATTTCTCAAGTATTATGAGATTCCGGTCATCATTGTGGCGACTAAGGCGGACAAGATTCCTCGTGGTAAATGGAACAAACACGAATCAGCAATCAAAAAGAAATTAAACTTTGACCCAAGTGACGACTTTATTCTCTTTTCATCTGTCAGCAAGGCAGGGATGGATGAGGCTTGGGATGCAATCTTAGAAAAATTGTGAGGGAAAGAAATGGCAAAAACAATTCATACAGATAAAGCTCCAAAGGCTATCGGGCCTTATGTTCAAGGGAAAATCGTTGGCAATCTTTTGTTTGCTAGTGGTCAAGTTCCTCTCTCTCCTGAAACTGGGGAAATCGTTGGAGAGACTATCCAAGAACAGACAGAACAAGTCTTGAAAAACATCGGTGCTATTTTGGCAGAAGCAGGAACTGACTTTGACCATGTTGTCAAAACTACTTGCTTCTTGAGCGATATGAACGACTTTGTTCCTTTTAACGAGGTTTACCAAACGGCCTTTAAAGAGGAATTTCCAGCTCGTTCAGCTGTGGAGGTAGCTCGTCTTCCTCGTGATGTAAAAGTCGAAATTGAAGTAATCGCAGAGATTGGATAAGCTAGTTGAAGTTTGGTGTTGCCAAACTTCTTTTGATATAAGGAGAAAAAGATGACAAAGAAACAACTT
Source organism: uncultured Streptococcus sp. (assembly GCA_927910965.1). Taxonomy (GTDB): domain Bacteria; phylum Bacillota; class Bacilli; order Lactobacillales; family Streptococcaceae; genus Streptococcus. The sequence goes on along the minus strand of CAKMOM010000057.1, from coordinate 38,947 downwards.
CACTTGGTGATTGTGACCGGGATGAGTGGTGCAGGAAAAACGGTAGCCATTCAGTCCTTTGAGGATTTGGGCTATTTCACCATTGACAATATGCCACCAGCTCTCTTGCCTAAGTTTTTGCAGTTGGTGGAAACAAAGGAAGACGACCATAAGTTGGCCTTGGTAGTGGATATGCGTAGCCGTTCTTTCTTCTCAGAGATTCAAACTGTTTTGGATGAGTTGGAAAACAAGGAAGAACTGGACTTTAAAATTCTTTTTTTGGATGCAGCTGATAAGGAATTGGTCGCTCGTTACAAGGAAACCAGACGGAGTCACCCTCTAGCAGCGGATGGTCGGATTTTAGATGGTATCAAACTGGAACGTGAACTCTTGGCACCTTTGAAAAATATGAGCCAAAATGTGGTGGATACGACTGAACTCACTCCACGTGAGCTACGTAAAACCCTTGCAGAGCAGTTTTCAGACCAAGAACAAGCCCAGTCTTTCCGTATCGAGGTCATGTCTTTTGGCTTCAAGTATGGTATTCCGATTGATGCGGACTTGGTATTTGATGTCCGATTTTTGCCAAATCCCTACTATCTACCAGAACTGCGAAACCAAACGGGTGTGGATGAACCAGTTTATGACTATGTCATGAATCATCCTGAGTCAGAAGATTTTTATCAGCATTTGTTAGCCTTGATTGAACCGATTTTGCCAAGTTACCAAAAGGAAGGGAAGTCCGTTTTGACCATTGCCATGGGTTGTACGGGTGGTCAACACCGTAGTGTGGCCTTTGCCAAACGCTTGGCGCAAGACTTATCTAAGAATTGGCCTGTTAATGAAGGGCACCGCGACAAAGACCGAAGAAAGGAAACGGTAAACCGTTCATGAGAAAACCAAAGATAACGGTGATTGGTGGAGGGACTGGGATCCCTGTCATTCTTAAAAGTCTGCGTGAAAAAGATGTGGAAATCGCTGCTATCGTAACGGTGGCGGATGATGGTGGTTCATCAGGTGAACTCCGAAAAAATATGCAACAGTTGACACCGCCAGGTGATCTTCGCAATGTACTTGTGGCTATGTCGGATATGCCTAAGTTTTATGAGAAAGTCTTTCAGTACCGTTTTTCTGAAGATGCTGGAGCCTTTGCGGGTCATCCATTGGGTAATCTCATTATCGCTGGCCTATCAGAAATGCAGGGTTCGACCTATAATGCCATGCAGTTATTGAGTAAATTTTTCCATACAACAGGGAAGATTTATCCTTCCAGTGACCATCCTTTGACCCTGCATGCAGTTTTTCAGGATGGGACAGAGGTAGCTGGAGAGAGCCACATTGCAGACCATGCAGGCATGATTGACCATGTCTATGTGACCAATACCCTCAACGATGATACACCTCTGGCTAGCCGTCGAGTGGTGCAAACCATTCTTGAAAGTGACATGATTGTCCTCGGACCTGGTTCCCTCTTTACCTCGATTTTGCCCAATATCGTGATTAAGGAGATTGGGAAGGCGCTTTTGGAAACCAAGGCAGAAATCGCCTATGTTTGCAATATTATGACCCAACGTGGGGAGACGGAACACTTTACAGATAGTGACCACGTGGAGGTTTTGCATCGCCACCTTGGTCGAGCTTTTATCGATACTGTTTTGGTGAATATCGAAAAAGTACCTCAGGAATACATGAATTCCAATCGCTTTGATGAATACTTGGTCCAGGTGGAACATGATTTTGCTGGTCTTTGTAAGCAAGTTCCGCGCGTGATTTCATCTAACTTCCTTCGTCTGGAAAATGGAGGTGCCTTTCACGATGGGGATTTGATTGTGGACGAATTGATGCGCATTATACAGGTGAGAAAATGAGTTTCACAGTAGCAGTAAAAGAAGAAATCCTAGGTCAGCACCATCTGAGCCGGCATGAATTATCTGCCATTATCAAGATGTCTGGTAGTATCGGTCTCTCAACTTCGGGCTTGACCTTGTCTGTCGTGACAGAAAATGCCAAGCTGGCTCGGCACCTCTATGAGTCCTTTCTCCATTTTTATGAAATCAAATCAGAAATCCGCCACCACCAACGGAGCAATCTTCGTAAGAATCGAGTATATACCGTTTTTACAGATGAAAAGGTGCAGGACTTGTTAAGTGATTTGCACTTGGCCGACTCTTTCTTTGGTCTAGAAACAGGTATTGATGAGGAGATTTTATCAGACGAGGAAGCAGGCCGTGCCTATCTCTGTGGTGCTTTCTTGGCAAATGGAAGTATTCGTGACCCTGAATCAGGTAAGTACCAGTTGGAAATCAGTTCTGTTTATCTGGACCACGCGCAAGGGATTGCCTCCCTTCTCCAGCAGTTTTTACTGGATGCCAAGGTGCTTGAGCGCAAGAAGGGGGCTGTGACCTATCTCCAGCGAGCCGAAGATATTATGGATTTCTTGATAGTAATCGGAGCCATGCAGGCGCGTGATGATTTTGAGAGGGTTAAGATTTTGCGAGAAACCCGTAATGACCTCAATCGAGCCAATAATGCCGAGACAGCTAATATCGCACGGACAGTTTCTGCCAGCATGAAGACTATCAACAATATCAGTAAAATCAAAGATATCATGGGCTTAGAAAATCTGCCAGTGGATTTGCAGGAGGTAGCGCAGCTACGGATTCAGCACCCAGACTACTCTATCCAGCAGTTAGCGGATAGCCTCAGCAATCCCCTGACCAAAAGTGGTGTCAACCACAGACTCAGAAAAATCAATAAGATAGCGGATGAACTATAAAGATATAAAACACCTCTTTCTTGACAATTGAACAGAGCATGTGAGATAATAAAGGAGAATTGAGTACTAGTTCTATATCACGGACTAAGAAAAGACCCCGAGCTAACTTCCACATTAAGCTTGGGGTCTTTTTTGACACTATTTGTACTTGTTTAGCCATTTATAGTAGATTGAATCTACATTAGTATGTCATAGCTGCCAAAATATTTATAGAAAGTAATTTGACTTTCCTAATCGATTTGTTCACATCTTATTTTAATCTACTATATTAACTAAGCAAAGAACGACACTGGCCACAATTGGTCCGATGATAGTTTTGAGTATTAATTCCATCATGGGCTATCTCACCTCCTTTCGTAGGCGGTGTAGAAGTGCCGTAAATATTATAGCGCATTTATAATTCAGCATGTCAGAGATTTCTTTTGACAACTGAAGATGGATGTGAGATAATAGTGGAGAAGTGAAGATGTAGTCTACCATAACTACAAAAAAGCCCATGCTGATAACCACAAAAGCAAGGGCTTTTTCTAGTCTACGCTAGAAAGGTGGGTTGGTCGCTATTTCTTGTTTAGCCATTTTTCGATAACTATCAGGACGATACCGATCACCAAGGGTAGAATAATATTTGTGAAGATGTAATCTACCATAGGCTCCACCTCCCTTCTAAGGCAGATGTGCCGTAAAATATTATATCACATGTTCTATCAGTTTGATAAGCATTTTTATTTTTGAAAAAGAAGGGGAAAGGTATGAGCTAATCAGATCGTAGATGAACTATAAAACCACGAATCCTATGTGACTCGTGGTTCTTTTTTATAAACTAGTAGAGTGTTTTGGTTGCACTTTTTGCTCAGGGTCGATGTAGTTAATGGCATTGTTAACAGCGGTTGGTGCTTCTCCTAGTCCTGTCGCAATCAGGTCAATTTTTCCGTCATAGTAGCAACAGTCACCGATAGCGTAAATTCCAGCTTGGCTAGATTCCTGTTTGCTGTTGACGATAATCTTGTGGCGGTTTAGGTCCAGACTCCAGTTTTTAAGGTTACCAACAGAAGATTTGAAACCATAGTTGACAAAGAGGTGGTCTAAGTCAATAGATTCTGTTTCATCAGATTTGACTTTTGTAATTTCAAGTTTATCGAGCGTTTTTCCATCTCCAAGGAGTTGGCTAGGGACGAATGGTGTCTTGATAGTTACAGATGATTCTTGCAAGGCTTGGACACTATGCTCTAAGGCACGGAAATTATCTCTGCGGTGAACAAGGGTTGTTGGTGCAATTTTTTCAAAAGCCAAAGCCCAATCCACAGCCGAGTCTCCTCCACCAAGAATCGTCACTTTCTTACCAGCATATTGCTGGATGTTGGAAACGTGGTAGTGGATATTTTCATAGTCCTCAACGCCTTCTAGTTCTAGAGGACGTGGTTTGAAGGCACCGCCACCCATAGCGATGATAACTGTTTTAGACAGGTGACTTCCTTTAGAAGTTGTAATTACAAAGCCTTCTTCTTGTTTTTCAATCTCAAGAACCGTTTCGTTGAGATGAATAGGGGTATCAAAGCCATTTAATTGCTCGATTAGACGGTTAGTCAACTCTTCTCCAGTCAGGTTTGGGAATCCCGGTACGTCTAAAATTTCCTTTTCAGGATAGAGAATAGCAGGTTGTCCACCTAGTTGTGGAAGGGAGTCGATGATTTGGACCTTGGCTTGGCGTAGGTGGGCATAGAAGGCTGCAAAAAGTCCGACGGGACCACCACCTACAATGGTAATATCATAGAGTTGAGACATGGTTTCTCCTTTGTTTTTTCTAGTCATACTCTTCGAAAATCAAATTCAAACCACGTCAGCGTCGCCTTACCGTACTCAAGTACAGCCTGCGGCTAACTTCCTAGTTTGCTCTTTGATTTTCATTGAGTATCAGTTTATTTTATCATATTTTTTCTTTAATTTAAAATGAAGTAGGATAGGGAAAAAAATGCCAGAAAAATGGTATAATAGAAAGGAACGTGTTTGGACAGAGAGGAGACAGCAGATGAACTTTCAACAATTATCCAATCTGCAATATTGGACTAGCTTGTTTTCTAGTCCTTGGAGTATTGCCATCAATCTGTTTGATATTTTGATTGTGGCCTATATTTTATATCGTTTTACAAAAGCGATAGCTGGCACCAAGATTATGATTTTGGTGCGTGGGGTCGTGATCTTTGTATTAGCCCAGGTTGTGGCCAATATCCTTGATTTAACAACGATTTCTTGGTTGATTAATCAGATTATCACCTATGGGGTTATTGCTGCGGTTGTTATCTTCTCTCCAGAGATTCGGACTGGTTTGGAACGCTTGGGAAGGGCGACAGATTTCTTTTCTACTGCTCAAATTAGTGCAGAGGAGCAAATGATTCGTGCCTTTGTCAAGTCGGTTGAATATATGAGTCCTCGTAAGATTGGTGCTCTGGTTGCCATCCAACGAGTTCGGACCTTACAAGAATACATTGCGACAGGGATTCCTTTGGATGCCAATATTTCAGCTGAACTCCTTATTAATATCTTTATCCCCAACACTCCCCTACACGATGGTGCTGTGATTATCAGAGAAAATCGAATAGCAGTAACCTCTGCCTATCTTCCCTTGACAGAAAGCACAGGGATTTCCAAGGAATTTGGGACCAGACACCGGGCGGCTATCGGTTTGTCAGAAGTATCCGATGCCTTGACCTTCATCGTCTCAGAGGAAACAGGTGGCATTTCTATTACCTATAACGGTGTTTTCAAGCACGACTTGACGATTGAAGAATTTGAAGCAGAGCTACGAGCAATTCTTTTGCCAGCTGTTGAGGAAAAAGTCAGTTTCAAGGACCGTTTGCTAGGAGGTTGGAAATATGAGAAAAAATAGTCTATATATCATTTCATCTCTCTTTTTTGCTTGTGTCTTATTTATCTATGCAACGTCAACCAACTTTCAAAATAGCAATACCGCAAGGCAGGTTAAATCAGAAACTTACACCAATACGATAACGAACGTTCCTATCGTTATTCACTATGATGATGACCAGTATTTCATTAGCGGATTTGCATCAGAAGTTTCAGTGGTATTAACCGGAGCCAATCGTGTGACCTTGGCCAGCGAAATGCAGGAGAGCACTCGTAAGTTTAAGGTAACTGCTGATTTGACGGATGCCAGTGTTGGAACGATTGAAGTTCCCTTGAATATTGAAAATCTTCCAAGTGGATTGACCGCTGTGGCAACGCCTCAAAAGATTACAGTGAAAGTTGGGAAGAAGGTTAAGCGAGATGGGATGATTGTTGTGCCACAAGTTGACCAAAGCCAGATTGATCCCAAGCTACAAATTGATAGTGTAACCGTGTCAAATGAACGGGTCTCTGTCACAACTGACCAAGAAACACTAGCTAAAATTGATCGTATTATTGCGCTTTTACCAACCAGCGAACGCATAACAGGTAATTACAGTGGTTCAGTACCTTTGCAGGCAATCGACCGTAATGGTGTTGTCTTACCAGCGGTGATTACTCCATTTGATACGACAATGAAGGTCACTACAAAACCTGTGGGTACAAGTTCAAACACATCAAATTCAACTACAAGCAGTTCGTCGGAGACATCTTCGTCAACGAAAGCAACTAGTTCAAAAACGAATTAAAAATAGGAAAAGGATTTTATAAAAATGGGTAAATATTTTGGGACTGATGGAGTCCGTGGAGAAGCTAACGTAGAATTAACGCCAGAATTGGCCTTTAAACTAGGACGTTTTGGAGGCTATGTTCTTAGCCAACATGAAACGGAAGCACCGAAAGTTTTTGTAGGACGTGATACACGTATTTCTGGGGAAATGTTAGAATCTGCCTTGGTGGCAGGTCTCCTCTCTGTAGGGATTCACGTCTACAAACTTGGTGTCCTTGCAACACCAGCAGTAGCTTACTTGGTAAAAACTGAGGGAGCCAGTGCAGGTGTCATGATTTCTGCTAGCCATAACCCAGCCCTTGATAATGGAATTAAGTTCTTTGGTGGTGATGGTTTCAAACTAGATGACGAAAAAGAAGCAGAAATTGAAGCCTTGCTAGACGCTGCAGAAGACACTCTGCCACGTCCAAGTGCAGAAGGCTTGGGAACCTTGGTAGATTATCCAGAAGGCTTGCGTAAGTATGAAGGCTACCTTGTTTCAACTGGAACTCCTCTTGATGGAATGAAGGTTGCCTTGGATACAGCCAATGGTGCAGCTTCTACAAGTGCCCGTCAAATCTTTGCAGATCTTGGTGCTCAATTAACTGTTATCGGGGAAACACCAGATGGTCTTAACATCAACCTTAATGTTGGTTCAACCCACCCAGAAGCCCTTCAAGAAATTGTCAAAGAAAGCGGCTCAGCTATTGGTTTGGCCTTTGACGGAGACAGTGACCGCTTGATTGCTGTTGATGAGAATGGTGATATCGTTGATGGTGACAAAATCATGTACATCATCGGAAAGTACCTTTCTGAAAAAGGACAATTGGCCCAAAATACAATTGTGACAACTGTTATGTCCAACCTTGGTTTCCACAAGGCCTTGGACCGTGAAGGCATTAACAAGGCAGTCACTGCAGTTGGCGACCGCTACGTTGTTGAAGAAATGAGAAAATCAGGCTACAACCTCGGTGGTGAACAGTCTGGTCACGTCATCTTGATGGACTACAATACAACAGGTGATGGTCAATTATCTGCTGTTCAATTGACAAAAATCATGAAGGAAACTGGTAAGAGCCTGTCAGAGTTGGCAGCAGAAGTAACCATTTACCCACAAAAATTAGTTAATATCCGAGTGGAAAATGCCATGAAGGAAAAGGCTATGGAAGTGCCAGCTATCAAGGCTATCATCGAGAAGATGGAAGCTGAAATGGCAGGGAATGGTCGTATCCTTGTTCGCCCAAGTGGAACAGAGCCCCTTTTGCGTGTTATGGCAGAAGCGCCTACAACAGAAGAAGTAGACTACTATGTTGATACCATCGCAGACGTAGTTCGAGCTGAAATCGGGATTGACTAAATCCTAGAAAACTAGATGAAAATAAAAATTATGGTACAATAGCTTATAATATTGTACCAAGGGAGAAAGACATGAATCTTAAACGTGAACAAGAATTTGTTAGTCAGTATCATTTTGATGCGCGTAATTTTGAATGGGAAAATGAAAATGGAGCTCCTGAAACTAAGGTGGATGTGAACTTCCAATTGCTCCAACATGATCAAGAAAATCAAGTGACTTCCTTGATTGTCATCTTGACATTTATGATTGTATTTGATAAGTTTGTCATCAGTGGAACCATTTCACAGGTAAATCATATCGATGGCCGTATTGTCAATGAACCAAGTGAATTGAGCCAAGAAGAAGTGGAAACTTTGGCTCGTCCATGTTTGAATATGCTCAACCGTTTGACTTACGAAGTAACTGAAATTGCATTAGACTTACCAGGAATCAATTTGGAGTTCTAATATGAAATTAGCTGTTATCACAGATTCCTCTGCCTATCTCAGTGCAGATACCTTGCAAAGAGAAGATTTATTTGTCTTGGATATTCCTGTCAATATTGATGGTGAGGAGTATGTCGAAGGTATCAATCTGACTGCTGAGGAATTTTATCAAAAAATGGCTCAGGCTTCTGAATTGCCTAAGACCAGTCAACCAAGTATTGCCAAGTTAGATGAGATTCTAACTTCGCTCAAAGAACAAGGTTACACCCATGCTTTAGGGCTTTTCCTATCTTCTGGAATTTCAGGTTTTTACCAAAATATCCAGTATATGGTGGATGACTATGAGGGCTTAACCATTGCTTTTCCAGACACTTTAATCACAAGTGCTCCTCTGGGTATCATGGTTGAAAGTGTCTTTAACTGGCGAGACCAGGGCGATGACTTTGCCATTATTCAGGATAAGCTAGCTATTCAGATTAGTCACACATCTGCTTTCATCATGGTGGATGACTTGGACCACTTGGTTAAAGGGGGACGCCTTTCAAATGGAGCTGCGATTTTGGGCAATCTGCTAAGCATTAAGCCGATTCTTTATTTTAATGACCAAGGTGTGATTGAAGTGTACGAAAAAGTTCGTACTGAAAAGAAAGCAACCAAGCGTTTAATTGAGATTATCAAGGAAGCAACAGCTTCAGGCCAATACCGTATCATTGTCATTCACGGGAATGCTCCTGAAAAGGCTGAAGAATTGCGTCAGCACTTGCTAGATTCTGAAGTGGGTACGGATATTTCACTTGCTACATTTGGTAGTGTCATTGGAACACACCTAGGAGCAGGAAGTATTGCTCTGGGTTATATTCCAGTGATTTAGTTAGCACTTCTAGACTAGTTAAGAAGGCTTGTATCTTAGAAATTGAACACGGACTACCTGCCTCTTGAAAAAAGATGTCTGTCTTGCCTTTTGTGGAAAGTCAGCGCCATCCCCTATTTTTCACGGGCAGCTAAGGCCCTTTGTATCTTGATAATTGAACACGCCTGGAACCCTCTGTGAAAAAGATAGGTCTTCCAAGGAGTATTTACTCCTTGATCAGAACTCCTATTTTCACGTTGTGCTCTTACAGGCTTTGTATCTTAGAAATTGAACACGGACTACCTGCCTCTTGAAAAAAGATGCCTGTCTTGCCTTTCATGGAAAGTCAGCGTCATTCCCTATTTTTCAAGGGCAGCTATCGTCCTTTGTATCTTAGTCAGGAGTAGAGATGAGTATTCGAGTAATTATTGCTGGTTTTAAGGGAAAGATGGGCCAGGCTGCTTGTCAGATGGTCTTGGCTGATCCAGACTTGGACTTGGTAGCAGTTTTGGATCCCTTTGAGTCTGAATCAGAATGGCAGGGTATTCCTGTTTTCAAGGATAAGGCTGATTTGGTCGGTTTTGAAGCAGATGTCTGGGTAGACTTTACTACACCAGCTGTTGCCTATGAAAATACACGCTTTGCTCTTGAAAATGGCTTTGCTCCAGTAGTTGGGACAACAGGTTTCACGAGTGAAGAGATTGCAGAGCTAAAAGCATTTTCTCGTGCTCAAGATTTGGGTGGCTTGATCGCTCCTAACTTTGCCTTGGGTGCTGTTTTACTCATGCAATTTGCAAGGCAGGCTGCTAAATATTTCCCAAATGTGGAGATTATCGAGCTCCATCATGACAAGAAAAAGGATGCTCCGAGTGGAACTGCTATTAAAACAGCTGAGTTAATGGCAGAAGTTCGAGAGTCTATCCAGCAGGGTGCAGCAGATGAGGAAGAATTGATTGCAGGTGCTCGTGGTGCTGACTTTGATGGCATGCGCATCCACTCAGTTCGTTTGCCAGGTTTGGTAGCCCATCAGGAAGTCATCTTTGGCAATCAGGGAGAAGGATTGACACTCCGTCATGACTCCTATGATCGCAGCTCCTTCATGACAGGGGTGAATTTGGGAATTAAAGAAGTTGTCAAGCGTCATGAGCTTGTCTATGGATTAGAACACTTATTATGAGATTAACGCAAATGCCTTCTGAATTTCAGAAGGCTTTACCAGTATTAGAAAAAATTAAAGAAGCAGGTTTTGAGGCTTACTTTGTTGGGGGCTCTGTTCGAGATGCACTCCTCAATCGCCCTATACATGATGTGGATATTGCGACGTCTTCTTATCCGGAAGAGACCAAGCAGATTTTTCCGCGAACAGCCGATATCGGAATCGAGCATGGAACCGTCTTGGTTTTAGATGGGGATGAGGAGTACGAGGTAACCACCTTTCGGACAGAGGATGTCTATGTGGACTATCGCAGACCAAGTGCGGTTTCCTTTGTGCGCTCGCTAGAAGAAGACCTTAAGCGGCGTGATTTCACAGTCAATGCCTTTGCCTTGGACGAGACAGGGGAAATCATTGACTTGTTCCATGGCTTAGATGATTTAGAAAATCAAGTTTTGCGAGCGGTTGGTGTAGCTAGTGAGCGTTTCAACGAAGATGCTTTGCGGATTATGCGTGGTTTTCGTTTTCAGGCCAGTCTTGGCTTTGAGCTTGAGTCAGAAACATTTAAAGCAATGAAGACCTTGACGCCTCTTTTGGAGAAAATTTCTGTAGAGCGTACCTTTGTCGAGTTTGATAAACTCTTGCTGGCTCCGTTTTGGAGAAGGGGCTTGGCTTCCATGATTGAGAGTCAAGCTTATGACTATCTCCCTGATATGGCAGCTAGCCAGGACGAGCTTAATAGACTGTTTGATTTGGAGACTGATTTTACCTTTAAATCCTCTGAGCAAGCTTGGGCGGCTCTACTGTGGACTTTGGAGATTGAAAATGCGCAGCCCTTTTTGAAGGCTTGGAAGACCTCACGCCAGTTTGCCAAGCAAGTACAGGATTTGCTGACTATTTTGCTCTTGCGTGAAAAGGGAGAATTGAGCAAGCGTGATTGTTATCGTTTTGACTTGGATTTACTTTTACAGGCTGAAAGTCTTCGTCAGGCCCAAGGAAAAGAAGTCAACCCACAAGCCATCACAGAAACCTATCAGAGTTTGACCATTCATGATAAGAAAGAAATCCAAATCAACGGTGGCATTTTAATTAAGGAATATGGCTATCAGCCGGGCCCAGACTTGGGAGAGATTTTAACAGAGATTGAGTTTGCCATTGTCGATGGTGACTTGGAGAATGACCGTCAAGCCATCCATGCTTATCTGAGGGAGAAAAAATGAGTGATTTTATCGTTGAAAAACTAAGTAAATCCGTCGGTGATAAGACCGTTTTTAAGGATATTTCCTTTATCATCCATGACCTAGACAGAATCGGTCTGATTGGTGTCAATGGGACTGGCAAGACCACCCTTTTAGATGTCCTTTCTGGTGTTTCTGGCTTTGATGGGGATGTTAGTCCTTTTTCAGCTAAGAATGACTACCAGATTGGTTACTTGACTCAGGATCCTGTTTTTGATGATAACAAGACGGTCTTAGATACGGTTCTATCTAGCGACCTCAAGGAAATCCAGCTCATTCGTGAGTATGAGTTGATTATGCTCAACTACAGTGAGGACAAGCAGGCGCGTTTGGAACGGGTCATGGCTGAAATGGACTCTCTCCAAGCTTGGGAAATTGAGAGTCAGGTAAAGACCGTCCTTAGCAAGCTGGGGATTCAGGACTTATCTACTCCTGTTGGGGAATTGTCAGGTGGTCTGAGAAGACGGGTCCAGTTGGCACAAGTCTTACTTGGCAATCACGACCTTTTGCTTTTGGATGAGCCGACCAACCATCTGGACATTGCGACCATTGAGTGGTTGACCCTCTTTTTGAAAAATTCTAAGAAGACCGTCCTTTTTATTACCCACGACCGTTATTTCCTAGACGCTTTGTCAACTCGGATTTTCGAATTGGATCGCGCAGGCTTGACCGAATATCAGGGCAATTATCAGGACTATGTTCGCCTAAAGGCGGAACAGGATGAGCGTGACGCAGCTCTTCTCCACAAAAAAGAACAACTTTATAAGCAGGAATTGGTCTGGATGCGCAGACAACCGCAGGCGCGTGCGACCAAGCAGCAGGCTCGTATCAATCGTTTCCACGATTTGAAGAAAGAAGTTTCAGGCAGTAGTGCTGAGACAGACTTGACCATGAACTTTGAAACCAGTCGGATTGGTAAGAAAGTCATCGAGTTTCAAGATGTTTCCTTTGCCTATGAAAACAAGCCTATTTTGCAAGATTTTAATCTCTTGGTGCAGGCCAAAGATCGTATTGGAATTGTTGGGGATAATGGTGTTGGAAAATCAACCCTACTCAACCTGATTGCAGGCAGTCTTGAGCCGACAGCAGGTCAAGTTGTGATAGGGGAAACTGTTCGCATCGCCTATTTCTCTCAGCAAATTAAGGATTTGGATGAAAGCAAGCGTGTGATCAATTACCTGCAAGAAGTGGCAGAAGAAGTCAAGACCAGCGGTGGTTCTACAACTTCCATTGCAGAATTGCTAGAGCAGTTCCTTTTCCCACGCTCGACGCATGGAACCTTGATTGAGAAATTGTCTGGGGGAGAGAAAAAAACGTCTTTATCTCCTCAAATTGCTCTTGGAAAAACCAAATGTTCTTCTCTTGGATGAGCCGACCAATGATTTGGACATTGCAACCTTGACAGTTTTGGAGAATTTCTTGCAAGGCTTTGCTGGTCCAGTTTTGACTGTTAGTCACGACCGCTATTTCTTGGATAAGGTGGCGACCAAGATTCTGGCTTTTGAGGATGGCAAGATTCGTCCTTTCTTTGGTCATTACACTGATTACCTTGATGAAAAAGTCTTTGAAACAGAGATGGCCAATCAAGTGCAAAAGGCCGAAAAGGAAAAAGTCGTCAAGGTTCGAGAAGACAAGAAACGCATGACCTACCAAGAAAAGCAGGAGTGGGCAAGCATTGAAGGCGATATTGAATCCTTGGAAAACCGTATCGCTGCTATTGAAGAGGAGATGCAGGCCAACGGCTCTGACTTTGGCAAACTGGCTACTCTTCAGAAAGAGCTAGATGAGAAAAACGAAGCACTCCTTGAAAAATACGAACGCTATGAGTATCTAAGTGACTTTGATAGCTAGAAGAATAGAAAAATCCCGTCTCATGGACAGGATTTCTCTATTCTTTTTTGGTCTCTTGATGAAAGATATTTTGCCAAGTTTCGTGGCGACGCCAGATACTGGTGTGGATGATACCATCTAACTCATAGCTGATGAGTTTGGTCTTTTGACTGATGGAAGTGATTTGAATATCCTTGATAGCAGAATTCAAGTCTTTTTCGGCTTTATAGGCCTCTTTATCCATCTGTTCTCCATTTTGGCGAATATAAACAAAATCGTCAGCTAAGAGTTCTTCCAGTTGATTTCCTTGGTCAATCAACTGTTCACGCATAAGCAATTTTTTATAGACATTGTCTAAAACTTCATCTTCAGGGATAGGTGCTGGCTCGATATGGACATCGGTATCAAAGACTCCAAAACGTTCCTCCAGCATAGACTCGACCTGATCCGCAATTTCATGGCTTTCAAAAACAGACAAGTCAGGATTCATTTCTAGTGTAATATCAAGGTAGATGTTGCTACCGTAGGTGCGACCTCTTTGCGACTTAACCTTGCTGATCTTGGGAATTTCCATGATAGCCTTTTGGTAGTCCTCGAGCAGACGGTCGTCAAAGCCATCCGAAAGGCTAAAGGAAGACTCGATGAAGATATCATAGGCAGTTTTCAAGATAAAGAAAGTGATGATGATAGCGACCAGTTTATCCACAATGGGATAATTGAAACTGCTGGCCAGGATGGCAATGCTAGTACCAAGTGAGGTAACAGCGTCAGAAAGATTGTCCTTAGCAGCTACCTTCAGTGCCTTGGAGTTGGATTTCTTACTGAGGCCAGTATTGTAGAGATAAACTAGAAACATAATCGCTGCAGAAATGATTCCTAGAGTTGCACCAAGAGGATCAATGACCGTTTCTTCACGACTGAGAATCTTCTGAATGGTATCCCTCAGCACATCAAAGCCAACATAGAACATGATGATGGAAGTGATTAAGCTAGCCAAATCTTCAATCTTCCAGTGGCCAAAACGGTGGTCTCGGTCAGCAGGTTGGCGCGCCATTCGAATCCCGATCAGAAGAGCAACATTTCCAATGATGTCCGATACGTTGTTAAAACCATCTGCCACCAAACTGGATGAATGGAGGAGGTGCCCAGTTGCTAATTTGGCTGCAGACAAGATCAAATAGGTTGAAATGCTGATAATGGCTCCACGCTCAGCTAACTTGAGATTTGAGATAGATTGCTTCATTCAACTTCCTTTCTAGTCACATAGCATTCTACCATTATACTGGTTTTCAAGAGAAAATTCAAATGAGTCAGTTTTTACTCTTTGAAAACTTTTCAAAATTTGGTATAATAGAACTACTCAAGGGAGTAGCTGGCAGAAACCTGTGATAGTGTCGTCATTCCGAATTTTATACTGAAAAGTATGCTTTCCGGCACTATCTTAAACAGCGAGACTTGTTATGATTAACAGGTCTCTTTTTGTTTGTCGTGAAAAGATATGACAGAAAGAGAGTCTGTTTTGCACACAATGTCAAGGAGGAGACACATGTCAAAAGAACAAAAACGCCAAGCGTTTTACACTCAGAGTCCTGAAGAGGTCTTGAAGGCTGTGGATGCGACCGAGCAAGGTTTGTCATCAAGTGAGGCGGAAAAGCGCCTTGCAGAATTTGGCCACAATGAACTCGAAGAAGGCGAGAAACGATCAATCCTGGTCAAATTTATCGAGCAATTTAAGGATTTGATGATTATCATCCTAGTTGCTGCAGCAATCTTGTCAGTCGTGACTTCTGGTGGGGAAGATATCGCAGATGCCATTATCATCTTAGCCGTGGTAATCATCAATGCTGCCTTTGGTGTTTACCAAGAAGGAAAAGCCGAAGAAGCGATCGAAGCTCTCAAATCCATGTCTAGTCCAGCTGCCCGCGTTCTTCGTGATGGGCATATGGCGGAGATTGACTCTAAAGAATTGGTTCCAGGAGATATTGTTTCCCTTGAAGCAGGTGATGTAGTACCTGCAGACCTACGTTTGATTGAAGCCAACTCTCTTAAAATCGAAGAAGCTGCCCTTACAGGTGAGTCTGTGCCAGTCGAAAAAGACTTGACAGTTGAACTTGCTGCAGATGCTGGTATTGGTGACCGTGTCAATATGGCCTTCCAAAACTCAAATGTGACTTATGGTCGTGGTCTTGGTGTTGTTATCAATACAGGGATGTACACTGAAGTTGGTCACATCGCAGGTATGCTCCAAGATGCGGATGAGACGGATACACCACTTAAACAAAACTTGAATAACCTTTCTAAGGTCTTGACCTATGCTATCTTGGTCATTGCCCTTGTTACTTTTGTAGTGGGTGTCTTCATTCAAGGGAAAAATCCACTTGGTGAGTTGATGACCTCTGTTGCGCTTGCCGTTGCAGCCATCCCAGAAGGACTTCCTGCTATCGTGACCATCGTTCTTGCCCTTGGTACTCAAGTTTTGGCCAAACGAAACTCTATCGTTCGTAAGTTGCCAGCTGTAGAAACGCTTGGTTCAACTGAAATCATCGCTTCTGATAAGACTGGTACGCTTACCATGAACAAGATGACCGTCGAAAAAGTCTTCTATGATGCAGTCCTACATGACTCTGCTGATGACATTGAACTCGGCTTGGACATGCCTCTTCTTCGTTCTGTAGTTTTGGCTAATGATACCAAGATTGATGCAGAAGGAAACCTGATCGGAGATCCAACCGAAACAGCCTTTATCCAATATGCCTTGGACAAGGGCTACGATGTGAAAGGATTTTAGAGAAATATCCTCGTGTGGCTGAGTTGCCATTTGACTCTGACCGTAAGCTCATGTCAACGGTTCACCCATTGCCAGATGGTAAATTCCTTGTAGCGGTCAAGGGTGCCCCAGACCAACTCTTGAAACGTTGTGTTCTTCGTGATAAGGCTGGGGATATTGCTCCGATTGACGAGAAGGTTACAAACCTCATTCACACAAACAACTCTGAAATGGCTCACCAAGCCTTGCGTGTCCTCGCAGGTGCTTATAAGATTATTGACAGCATTCCAGAAAACCTGACTTCTGAAGAGCTTGAAAATGATTTAATCTTTACTGGTTTGATTGGAATGATTGACCCTGAACGTCCTGAGGCAGCTGAGGCTGTTCGTGTGGCTAAGGAAGCTGGAATCCGTCCAATCATGATTACAGGTGACCACCAAGATACTGCAGAAGCTATTGCCAAACGTTTGGGAATCATCGATGCAAATGATACAGAAGGCCATGTTTTAACTGGTGCTGAACTCAACGAACTATCTGATGAAGACTTTGAAAAAGTTGTTGGTCAATACTCTGTTTATGCCCGTGTGTCTCCAGAACACAAGGTTCGTATCGTGAAGGCTTGGCAAAAACAAGGTAAAGTCGTTGCCATGACAGGTGATGGTGTCAATGATGCGCCAGCTCTGAAAACAGCCGATATCGGTATCGGTATGGGAATCACTGGTACAGAGGTTTCTAAGGGGGCTTCTGACATGATTCTTGCAGATGATAACTTTGCGACTATTATTGTTGCAGTTGAAGAAGGACGTAAGGTCTTCTCAAACATTCAAAAGACTATCCAGTACCTACTTTCTGCCAATACTGCTGAAGTATTAACCATCTTCCTATCAACCTTGTTTGGTTGGGATGTCTTGCAGCCAGTTCATCTTTTGTGGATCAACTTGGTAACCGATACTTTCCCAGCTATCGCTCTAGGTGTTGAACCTGCTGAGCCTGGTGTCATGAATCATAAACCACGTGGACGCAAGGCAAGCTTCTTCTCAGGTGGTGTTGTGAGTTCTATCATCTATCAAGGTGTACTCCAAGCAGCTATTGTTATGAGTGTTTATGGACTTGCGATTGCTTACCCAGTTCATGTGGGTGACAATCATGCCATTCATGCAGATGCCCTAACTATGGCCTTTGCAACCCTTGGCTTGATTCAACTCTTCCATGCCTACAATGTCAAATCTGTTTACCAATCCATCTTGACAGTTGGTCCATTCAAGTCTAAGACATTTAACTGGTCTATCTTGGTATCCTTCATCCTTCTCATGGCAACAATCGTCGTAGAACCGCTTGAAGGAATCTTCCACGTAACCAAACTAGACTTGTCACAATGGGGAATCGTTATGGGTGGAAGCTTCTCAATGATTATCATCGTCGAAATCGTTAAATTTATCCAACGTAAACTCGGTTTTGACAAGAATGCGATTTAAAAAAAAGTCATCTTCGGATGGCTTTTTGCTACAGTTTAGGGAAAGGGCTTGCAGTTATCGGCTTTTGTGCTATAATTGCTATAATATAGTAAAAAGTAAGAGGAGTGTGAGGAAGTGGAAAAGAAAATTGTAAAGGATATCTTGTTCTTATCTCAGGTGTCTCAACCTGCAAGTCAGGAAGACCTGTATCTTGCTAGAGACTTACAAGATACGCTCTTAGCAAATCGTGAGACCTGTGTTGGTTTGGCTGCCAATATGATTGGGGTGCAGAAGCGCGTGATTATCTTTAATCTTGGTTTGGTTCCAATGGTCATGTTTAACCCAGTGCTCCTGTCCTTTGAAGGACCTTATGAGACAGAGGAGGGCTGTTTGTCATTGACAGGTGTGAGATCTACTAAGCGTTATGAAACAATAACGGTGTCCTACCGTGACAGCAAGTGGCAGGAACAAACCATTACCTTGACAGGATTTCCAGCTCAGATATGCCAGCATGAACTGGATCACTTGGACGGGCGAATCATTTAGGAGGAAAGCAAATGAAACGAATAGTCTTCGAACTTATTTTTATCGCAACGACCTGGTATATCTTTTTACCGCCTCTTAACCTGACCAGCTGGGAATTTCTTTTTTTCCTCTGTGCGCATTTGCTGCTTGTGGCTATTTTATTTGGCTTTAGCAAGGGAATCAATCTGGTCAAGACAGTTCATGTACGCCACGGCAAGGCGGAAGCTGCTTTAAATTTTGAGGGTTTCAAAATCAATCAGTTAGGGAAAGTTCTTTTAGCTTCTATTGGAGGAATTCTTCTCTTGGCAGGTTTGGTTTCCTTGGTGACTTCTAGCATTTTTCAGGCTAAAAATTATGCCAATGTAGTCACGGTTACGGAAAAAGAGTTTACTGAATTTCCTAAGACTGATACCAGTAAGGTTCCTATCCTAGATAGAAGTACTGCTGAAAAAATTGGCGACCGCTACTTGGGTTCCCTAACCGATAAGGTGTCACAGTACGTGGCGGCAGATACTTATACTCAATTGACGATTGATGGGAAACCTTATCGGGTTACGCCGCTAGAATACGCAGACCCTATCAAATGGTTTAACAATCAGGCCAAGGGAATCGGTGAGTATATCAAGGTGGATATGGTAACTGGGAATGCGGATTTGGTGGACTTGAAGACACCAATCAAGTATTCGGACTCGGAGTATTTTAACCGCGATGTCAAGCGTCACCTGCGCTTGAAGTATCCAACCAAAATTTTCAAAACTCCATCCTTCGAGGTGGACGATGAGGGCAATCCTTTCTATGTAGCGACGGTTTACCAAAAGCAATTTGGCTTAGCAGTTCCTCGTCCTGTTTCAGTCATTATCTTGGATGCCACAAATGGAGAAACCAAGGAATACAGTTTGGCAGATGTTCCAGAATGGGTGGACAGGGTCTATCCAGCTGAGGAAACCATTGAGCAAATCAACTACAACGGCAAGTACAAGGACGGTTTCTGGAATGCTATGATTTCCAAGAAAAACGTGACCCAGACTACCAAGGGCTATAATTATTTGTCTATCGGCAATGACATTTATCTCTACACAGGTGTGACATCGGCCAATGCAGATGAAAGTAATCTTGGTTTCATCCTTGAAAATATGCGAACAGGAGAAGTCACTAAGTATAGCTTGGCTTCTGCGACCGAAGAATCAGCCCGTGAATCAGCCGAAGGTGCTGTTCAGGAGAAATCCTACAAGGCAACCTTCCCAATCCTCATCAACCTCAATGACAAGCCTCTCTACATCATGGGCTTGAAGGACAATGCTGGTTTGGTCAAAGAGTACGCCTTGGTTGATGCAGTCGAGTACCAAAATGTTATCGTAGCTACGACAGTGGAAGAACTGCTCAGCAAGTACGCCAATAAAAACGACCTTGAAATTGATAATGAAACAACAGAAAGCATTAAGGGTGTGGTGGCAGACCTCAAATCAGCTGTTATCAAGGGCGACACCGTATATTTCTTTAAAGTTGATGGCAAGATATACAAAGTCAAGGCCTCAGTCTCAGATGACCTTCCTTACCTTGAAAATGGTAAAACCTTCGAAGGTCAAGTAGGAAAAGACAACTATCTCAAGACCTTTAAAGTACAGTAATACTCTTCGAAAATCTCTTCAAACCACGTCAACTTTATCTGCGACCTCAAAGCTGTGCTTTGAGCAACCTGCGGCTAGTTTCCTAGTTTGCTCTTTGATTTTCATTAAGTATTACTTGAGCAACTATACTATTTAGAAATAAAAGAAGCCATCAGGTTAGCATTTAACCTAAACAGCTCCTTGATTATCCTCCAAATAAACGAGCAAAAAAGCCTTTCTTAGTGGATTGGACTTCTTCTTTTGCTTGGTCCAGCTCTAGCTTAAGATTTTCTTGATCCTTCATTGCTTGAAGGGTCAATTGTTGCTGCTGATCGAGTTGTTTGTCTTTCTCAGCAATCTGACGGTCTTTGATACGCATCTGCTCGTCTTTTTCTGATAACTGACGATCCTTGGCTTTTAATTGTTCATAGAGACGAAGAATTTCTGCATTCTTCTCATCAACCAGAATCTCCATCAGTTCACGTTGCTTGACATCTTCACTGACAGGCTCATCTTCAAAAATCGTTTTTTTATAGATTTCTTCTAGCTTAATCAAGCCACTTCTGGTAACTACTGTTACCCCTTTGTCATTTTTATCTGTGTCTTCTTCTGGTAATTCTTTGACACGGTTATTGATTGCTTGGCGAGATAATCCTAAGACCTCTGCAATCTCACTGACGGTCATTTCAATACTCATAATATCCTCTGAAACGTTTTCTAGCTTTTCTTTACTTAAATCTTATCATAAGCTAGAAAAACTGTCAAATTTCCACTTAATCTAAGGCCTTCAAAAAGGCTAATAAGACTTGGGCAGAGCGACGTCCAGCTTCGATAATAAACTCATCAAAAGAGATGTTTGCTTCATGATTGGCATTGTCACTCATAGCTCGGATGACTAAGACTGGGAGATTAAGGGCATGCGCTGCCTGAGCAATAGCTGCCCCCTCCATCTCAACAGCCAAAACATCTGGGAAATGGGACTTAATCACTTCTATCTTGTCATTTCCTGCAACAAAACTATCTCCTGTAGCAATCAATCCAAGATGCCATTTTTGGTCCAATCGAGATAAACTCTCTTGGATTTGAGCAATAAAAGTTTTATCTGATTCAAAATAAAGCGGTTGTTGTGCCATTTGTCCATAAGCATAGCCAAAAGCTGTAACATCCACATCATGATAGGCTAATTTGTCAGCAATCACAACATCCCCAACAGCAATACCTTCTGCCACTGCCCCAGCTGATCCTGTGTTAATCAAAGCATCCACTTGAATGATCAGCCAAAATCGCCACACTCATAGCAGACATGACCTTACCAATTCCACTTTCTACAAGAACGACTTTATGAGAAGCAATGGTTCCTGTGTGATAGGTATTGCCTAAAACAACTTGCTCCTGGGCATTGTCTAAATGCTGGACCAAATAAGCCAGTTCTTCTGGCATAGCCGCAATAATTCCTATTTTCATTTCAATTCCTTTTCTATTACAAAAGTTTCATTGCTAAGACAAGCAAAATCAAGAGAAAGATGACTGCAAATAAGATTTTATTCAGTTTAGAATTGAAGACATTTCTCTTGGTATTTTCAATGCGACGGCTTTTATGAATAGACGGTTCGACCTGAATCTTCAAGGTTTCCTGGCTAAAACCATGATCCTTAGGATTGGCATAACCAAAACGGGAAGAAGAGGTTGGTAAAATCTTGGTTTCCTCGTCATCAAGCAAAGGGGGACCCGAAATTTTTTCGCCTCTATTAGCCCTTTCAATCATTTCATCCGTTAATAAAGGTTTACCCATACTGACCTCCTCTATGTTTTCTGCAATTCCCAATACTGAACAGCCATAATTGTCTTGGCATCACAGATATGACCTGATTGGATTAATTCCTTGGCTTCTTCTAAGCTCACTTCAATGACTTCTAAGGTTTCATCTTCATCCTGCGGACGCGGATTTTCCACTTTCGTCAAATCGCTTGCTCGGTATAGTTTTAATTTTTTCATTACAAAAGCCAATGGCTGAGTAAAAATCGTACAAGAGTTCTAATTTCCCTGTGTAGGCTGTTTCTTCCTCTAATTCACGAAGAGCTGCTGCAACAGGGTCTGTATTTTCTCCTACTTCCAACTTTCCGGCTGGAATTTCGTAAGAGACAGCCTCGATGGCTTTGCGGTACTGCTTGACCAAGATGAGTTTTTGTTCATCTGTTACTGCTAAAACACAGACAGCCCCATTGTGGAAAATCAAATCACGTTGGGCAGTTCCCTTACCTTCTGGTAATTCAACCTGATCTTGGACCAGTTTAAAAATTGGCCCTTGATAGATTTCTTTTCGGCTAAGCGTTTTTTCTTCAAATTCCATGACAGACTCCTACTGATTATTAGGATGATGAGGAAGGCGAGTTGCATATTCATCTTTGTTGACCTGACGACCACGACCAATTGCAATCGCATCCGCTGGCACGTCTTTGGTAATAGTTGAACCAGCACCAACAAGAGAATTGTCACCTAACTCAACTGGCGCAATAATGGTTGAATTTGAACCAACAAAGACATTGTTACCGATGACTGTCTTGTATTTGTTTTTACCATCGTAGTTGACTGTAATGGTTCCAGCACCAAAATTAACCTTGCTACCCACTTCACAGTTTCCAATATAAGTCAAATGACCAGCCTTGGTATTCTCACCGATTGAAGAACCTTTCACCTCAACAAAGTTACCAATATGGACTTGGGCACCTAGAGATGAACCTGGACGAATGTGGGCATAAGGACCGACTGTCACACCGTCTGCAACACTACTTTCTTCAATCATTGAGTTGGTAATAACAGCTCCTGCTCCGATAGTGCTATCCACTACATAAGTACCATTGTCAAAACAGTCTCAGCACCAATTTTCGTTTGCCCCTTCAAGGTAACATTGGCTTCGATTTGAACTTCAGGAGCAATCTCAACATCAATATCGATATAAGTTGCTTCTGGATTGACAAAGCTAACACCATTGACCATGTGTTGGTGATTGATGCGGCGACGCATAACTGCTTCAGCTGTCGCAAGAGCCACACGGTCATTTACTCCAAGACTTTCATCAAAATCTTTCAAAGTATAAGCACCAACTTTTTCACCAGCTTCACGGAAATGCCAATGACATCTGTAATATAGTATTCACCTTGAGCATTGTTGGTATTGATATTTTTCAAAGCCTCAAACAAACGCTCGTTGTCAAAAACGTAAGTTCCTGTGTTGATTTCCTTGATTTGTTTTTCAAAATCTGTAGCATCCTTCTGCTCCACAATGCGAAGAACCTCAGCATTGTCATTACGTACAATTCGTCCATAGCCAAAAGGATTATCTGTTTCAGCAGTCAAGATAGTCGCCACATTTTTATGATTGATGTGGAAATCAATCAAGTTTTTCAAGCTTTCACCAGTGATTAAAGGAGTATCTCCTGCAATGACCAAGGTGTGACCTGACAAACCTTCTAAGATAGGCTCTGTCATCATAACCGCATGACCAGTTCCCAGCTGTTCAGATTGAGTTACAAATTCTGTCTGTCCAGCCAAGACTTCCTCAACCAATTCTGCCTTGTGTCCGACAACTGTGACTGTCTTTTCAGGTTGGATAGCTCCCACACTACGGAAAACATGTTCCAACATAGAAATACCTGCAACCTTGTGCAACACTTTTGGCAAATCAGATTTCATGCGAGTTCCTTTACCCGCTGCTAAAATAATGGCATAATTTGACATAATCTTCTCTTTTCTCTAGAAATTCCCTTTTATTATACCATATTTCAAATCATTCCGCGCCCTTGAATGAAAAAATGCTCCAAAGTCCTTTCCTTAACCCATTTTTTGAGTATTTTTTTTGATTTTTTTTCATTTTTAAGGTAAAATTATGAGATATGAGAAAGAAAATTAATCCGCTTATTTTATTTGGTTTTTTTGGGATTATGATTTTCATTTTAATCCTGAATCGCCCTCGTTTTGAGGACCATCCTGTAAAAACAAAGTCAAATATCGCGCAAGTAGAATCACAAGCGCTACATAATATAGATAAACCGGTAATTGATGTTTCTGGTTGGCAACGTCCTGAGGAAATTAATTACGATACTCTGTCGCAAAACATTTCTGGAGCTATTGTTCGTGTCCATAGTGGTGCTCAAACGTCCAAAGAGAACGATGCTTCCTATGTTAATGGTGTTGATAAGGCCTTTAAAACCCATATCACAGAGTTTCAAAAACGAAATGTCCCAGTTGGTGTCTATGCCTATGTAGCTGGAAAAAATGTCCAGGAAATGGAAAAAGCTGCTGAGGTATTCTATAACGCCTCTTCGCCTTACAGTCCAAGTTACTATTGGCTAGACGTGGAAGAAAAAACCATGTCCAATATGAACGAGGGTGTTGAAGCCTTTCGAGCAAAGCTAGAATCACTGGGTGCTAAAAACATCGGAATCTACGTTGGGGTCTATTTTATGGAAGAACATAGTATTGATACAGACAAATTTACGTCTGTGTGGATTCCTTCCTATGGTTCTGACTCAGGTTTTTACGAGACAACCCCAAAAACTGATTTAGATTACGACATCCACCAGTACACTTCTAAAGGAAAAATTGCTGGTTTTGACCATGATTTGGATATCAACGTCATCTCTTCCTTAAAAAACAAAGAAGAAACCTTTAGAAAACTCTTTTTAAAACCATAAAAGCATTTGTTTAGCATTTGCTTTTTCTTTTTGTGTTTGATTGTGATACAATATAATAAGGATTTTTTGAAATAGAAATAGTTGGAGGAAACATATGCTCTCATGGTTAGCACGCCTTATTAAAGGGATTGTGATTGCTCTTGGATTTATCCTACCGGGAATTTCCGGAGGAGTTCTAGCAGCAATCTTAGGAATTTATGAACGGATGATTGGCTTTCTAGCCCATCCTTTTAAAGACTTTAAAGAAAATGTTTTGTACTTTATTCCAGTTGCCATCGGTATGCTTCTGGGAATCGGCTTATTTTCCTACCCGATTGAATACCTACTTGAAAATTATCAGGTCTTTGTCTTATGGAGCTTTGCGGGTGCCATCATTGGTACTGTTCCTAGTCTCCTCAAAGAATCAACTCGAGAATCTGACCGAGACAAGATTGATTTAGCTTGGTTCTGGATAACCTTTACCATTTCTGGATTAGGACTCTATGCCTTAAATTTTGTCGTTGGAACCTTGAGCGCCGGCTTTCTTAATTTCATCCTAGCAGGTGCACTGCTGGCTCTGGGTGTATTGGTTCCTGGCCTCAGTCCATCAAATCTACTTTTGATTTTGGGCCTCTATGCTCCTATGTTGACTGGTTTTAAAACCTTTGACCTCTTGGGAACCTTCTTTCCGATTGGAATTGGTGCAGGTGCAACTCTCATCATTTTTTCAAAATTGATGGATTATGCCTTAAACAACTATCACTCACGCGTCTATCATTTCATCATCGGTATCGTCCTATCAAGTACCCTTTTGATCTTAATCCCAAATGCAGGGAACGCTGAAAGTATCCAATACACAGGTCTTTCACTTGTCGGTTATGTCATCATCGCCTTCTTCTTTGCACTAGGAATCTGGCTTGGTATTTGGATGAGTCAATTGGAGGATAAGTATAAATAATGGCAAAAAAAGTTAAAATTAAAAAAACATTGGTGGAACAAATCCTATCTAAAGCAGCTATCCCACATCAGGGAATTCAAATCAATGCCCTGGAAGGAGAACTTCCGCAAGGTTATGAACGAGATCAGATTTTCAAAACCTTGGCTCTTTTGGGAGACAAGACAGGACCGATTATCGGAATTGTACCTATCACTCAACACTTGTCTGAAAAGAAACTAGCTAAAATTTCTGGCAATAAAAAAGTGAGCATGATTCCACAAAAGGACTTAGAAAAAACAACTGGCTACATTCACGGAGCCAATAATCCTGTCGGTATTCGTCAGAAACACAATTACCCCATTTTTATCGATAAATCGCCCTAGACTTGGATCAAATGATTGTCTCTGCTGGAGAAGTTGGTCACAGCATTATCGTCGCGCCACAAGACTTGGCCAGCTTTGTAAAGGCCGACTTTGCAGATATCTTGGAGGACAGAAAGTAATGAAACTCTACTTTGTCCGCCATGGCCGCACCGTCTGGAACCAAGAAGGGCGCTTTCAAGGTGCTAGTGGAGATTCTCCCCTACTTCCTGAATCCATTGACACCCTCAAAAAACTTGGCCAATATCTCAAGGAAATTCCTTTTGATCAGATTTATTCAAGTGATTTACCTCGAGCGGTCAAATCTGCCGAGATTATCCAAAGTCAACTCAAAACGCCCTGTCCTTTAGAAAGTGTTCCTAATCTCCGTGAATGGCAGCTGGGGAAGTTGGAAGGTTTAAAAATTGCAACCTTGGAATCTATTTACCCGCAACAAATCAAAGCTTTCCGATCTAATCTTGCTCAATTTGACACTCAAATGTTTGGAGCCGAATCCCTCTATAGCACCACGCAACGGACCATCCAATTTATCAAATCATTAAAAGATAGTCCAGCTGAGCGTATTCTAATTGTCGGTCACGGTGCTAATCTTACTGCCAGTCTTCGTACTCTTCTAGGTTATAAAGAACCACTTCTTCGTAAAGATGGCGGTCTAGCAAATGCCAGCCTAACCATTCTAGAAACCCATGATTTTGAAACATTTACTCTCGATACTTGGAATGATACTTCCTATCAATAACAGAACTTGATTTTAGCGTCAAGTTCTTTTTAGTTTTGAAATATTATCCGTGAATTTATTGCTTATTTATGATAAAATGGGAGTATCGCAAAAAATGACTCATCGTATTCAATTTTGAGTAAAACTAGGAGGATCCCATGTCAACAGAACATATGGAAGAACTAAATGACCAGCAGATCGTTCGCCGTGAAAAAATGGCTGCGCTCCGTGAACAAGGAATTGATCCTTTCGGAAAACGCTTTGAACGCACTGCAAATTCACAAGAATTAAAAGATAAATATGCCGACCTCGATAAAGAACAATTACATGATAAAAACGAAACAGCTACTATCGCAGGACGCTTGGTAACCAAACGTGGTAAAGGTAAAGTAGGTTTTGCCCACCTTCAAGACCGCGAAGGTCAAATCCAGATTTACGTTCGTAAGGATGCTGTCGGTGAAGAAAACTATGAAATCTTCAAAAAAGCAGACCTTGGTGACTTCCTTGGTGTCGAAGGTGAAGTGATGCGTACAGATATGGGAGAACTCTCTATCAAAGCTACTCACATCACTCACTTGTCTAAAGCACTTCGCCCACTCCCTGAGAAATTCCACGGTTTGACAGACGTTGAAACAATTTACCGTAAACGTTACCTTGACTTGATTTCTAACCGTGAAAGCTTTGAGCGCTTTGTCACTCGTTCAAAAATCATCTCTGAAATCCGTCGTTACCTTGACCAAAAAGGTTTCCTTGAAGTGGAAACACCTGTTCTTCACAACGAAGCTGGTGGTGCGGCAGCCCGTCCATTTATCACCCACCACAATGCCCAAAACATTGACATGGTGCTTCGTATCGCGACTGAGCTTCACTTGAAACGCCTAATCGTAGGTGGTATGGAACGTGTCTATGAAATTGGCCGTATCTTCCGTAACGAAGGAATGGATGCTACTCATAACCCTGAATTTACTTCTATCGAAGTCTACCAAGCTTATGCAGACTTCCAAGATATCATGGACTTGACGGAGGGCATTATCCAACATGCTGCTAAATCAGTCAAAGGCGATGGCCCAGTTAACTACCAAGACACTGAAATTAAAGTCAATGAACCATTTAAGCGTGTTCACATGGTGGATGCTATCAAAGAAATTACTGGTGTCGATTTCTGGCAAGACATGACTTTCGAGGAAGCCAAAGCTATCGCTGCTGAGAAGAAAGTTCCAGTTGAGAAACACTACACTGAAGTTGGTCACATTATCAATGCCTTCTTTGAAGAGTTTGTTGAAGAAACCTTGATCCAACCAACCTTTGTCTATGGACATCCAGTAGCTGTATCTCCACTGGCTAAGAAAAATCCTGAAGACGAACGCTTTACTGACCGTTTCGAGCTCTTCATCATGACTAAGGAGTACGGTAACGCCTTTACTGAGTTGAACGACCCAATCGACCAACTTAGCCGTTTCGAAGCCCAAGCCAAAGCCAAAGAACTTGGTGATGATGAAGCAACAGGCATCGACTATGACTACATCGAGGCCCTTGAATACGGTATGCCACCAACAGGTGGTTTGGGAATCGGTATCGACCGTCTCTGCATGCTCCTTACTGATACAACAACTATCCGTGACGTATTGCTCTTCCCAACAATGAAATAATCACTTATCCTCTGGCTCTTGCCAGAGGTTTTTTGATGCAAAAAGAGACTGAGGAAAAACTCAATCTCTACTTTTCACTTCTTTGGTTGCTACATCTTCTCCAAACCATTTTTGGCTGATTTCCTGGAACTTTCCTTCTTGGTATAGTTCGATAAAGGCCTGGTTTAATGCTGTTAATAATCTTTTATCAGCTGGTCTAACTCCGACCGCAAAGGATTCACTTTCAAATCCTGCTGAAAAGACATTGTAATTATTTAATATACCCTCAGACTGGAGGTAATAATTAGCATACACTCGGTCAATCAACAAGGCATCAATCCGATCATTTTTCAAATCAATCAAGGCCTCATTAAAACTCTGGTACTGATTAGCCTTCTGGTCTTTGACACGATTTTTCAATAAATCTGACTGGGCTTCAAAATCTAAATAACCAGAGGAACCTGCTTGAGCTCCCAAGGTCTTATACTTCATATCCTCTACTGAACGAATTTGCTTGCTTTTCTTCGTAACTAGTACTTGCTGATTTTCCATATAAGGAATACTAAAGGCAACTTTTTCTCGGCGTTCATCAGTCGCAGAATAGCCATTCCAAATGGCATCTATGGTTCCATTTTGCAGTTCTGTCTCCTTCATATCCCAGTCGATTGGTTGAAATTGAACCTTAAAACCTAATTTTTCAGAGACAGCCTCTGCTAGGTCAATATCAAATCCTGTATATTGACCATTCCTTTCTTCAAATCCCATAGGTACGAAGGTATTATCAAAACCAATGGTTATACTCCCCTGCTCTTGATACTTATCCCAGTTATCCTGCTTTGGATCACTAGCCTTCTGAGTGCAAGCCGTTAAAAAGAAAGTCAGGATAGAAACCAATACTAAAGCAATTTTCTTATTAGTCATCGGCACCTCCTACTTGGGCTCAACCTTGAGAATCTGATCTGCGATATTTTCAGTCGAACTGTAAATCGTGGGTAACCACAATCTGCGTCATACCAAGTTCCCTATTTTGCAAGATCAGTTTTTCCACTTCCAAGCGTAATTCTGGATCTAGGGCCGAAGTTGGTTCATCGTAGCCAATGATTTCTGGGTCAATCATCATAGCACGCGCCAAGGCCACCCGCTGCTTTTGTCCACCTGATAGTGAAAATGGATAGGCATCTGCATGTCCTGCCAGTCCTAATTGTTCCAAAAGACCTCGCGCCTTCTGCTCAGCCTCATCCTGCTTCATTCCCATGGTTTTTACAGGAGATAAGGTCAAATTGTCTAGAACGGATAAATGAGAGAACAGTTGAAAATCTTGAAATACAAATCCCAGTAGATTCCGCTTCTCCAGTTCATCCAGTTCTAAAGGTTCTCCATTATAAAAGATTTGGCCTGAATCAATGGTTTCCAGACCTGCAAGCATACGTAAGAGGGTTGTCTTACCTCCACCAGAAGGTCCAACGATAGCCAGGATTTGCTTTTCAGGAATTTTTAGACTGAAATTAGATAAAATTTGCTTTTCACCAAAGCATTTATTGATATTTCGTAATTCTAACATGGCAGCCTCCTATCTATAGTAACTGTACTTCTTCTCAACTTTTTTGGCAAGAATGGTCACAATACCAATCAAAATCAAGTAAATGGCTCCTGCCAAAAACATTGGAACCAGACTAGCATCACGGTTTGCAGCTGTGCGACTAGCCAAGATAAGGTCAGAAATACCCAGAGCATAGACCAGAGAGGTATCCTTGACCAAACTCATGACTTCATTAAAGACACTCGGAAGAACAATCTTGGTCACTTGGGGCAAGATAATATAGCGTACTGTGGCAAAAGGACTGAACTTCAAGACCTTAGCAGCCTCATATTGACCGTTAGGAATGGTATCAATCCCTCCACGAAAGATTTCAGCAAAGTAAGCCGCATAATTCAGAACAAAGGCAATGATAGCTGCAGGAAGACGGTCCAAACGAATCCCAATACTTGGAAGCACATAATAAATAAAAATCAATTGCAAGAGCAAGGGTGTGCCTCGCATAATCCAGATATAAATATTAATCAGATGATGGAGGGGCTTCCAATGGACTTGCAAGGCAAAGGCAATCAAAACGCCCAAGGGAATAGAAAAAATCAAGACCAGTGCAAAAACCTGCAAAGTCATGCTTGCACCGCTCAATAAACTCGGTAATATCTCAAACAAATAAGACATACTGCACCTCCTAAAAATAATAGATACTATTATAGCATAAATAAACAAAACAACCAACCATTTTTGTAAAAAAATTCTCTTTAAAAAAGAAAAAACTATATCTATCAAAAATGATTAGATACAGTTTTAAAAATATATTCTTACAATCTCTCAAATAGTTCTTGCATTTGCACATCATCTGGAACCAGTTTTAAGTAAGCTTGCGCATTGACTTTTGCTTCCTCAAAGTAGCCCAGTTCACGCAAGAGATAGATATAGTGTTCTAGAAATTCTGGATTGTCTTTCAAATCTCCTGCCAACTCTTGGTAATGCTCATAGGCAGTATCCAAATCGTCCATCTCTTGATAAGAACGAGCAATCATCCACTTGGTCAAAAGATTCTCTGGCTCATTACTTTGTAAGGCTAGAATATCTTCATAACGCTCCTGCTCTAGATAAATAGTAGCTAGACGGAGTAAGATTTCTTCTGTATCCTCAGCGTCTGCTTTAGCAGTAAGGAGGTAGTTTTCTGCACTACTGGCATCATGCAATTCATAAGAGAATTGTGAAGCAGCTAGCAAGAGGCGAGTTTCAAAGGGATTTTTCTCTAAGCCTTGCTTAGCGATACGTAGGGCTTCTTGAACTTGATGTTCCTTATGTAAGGCCTGACTATAACCATATTCATAGCCTTCAAAGTCAGGAGAAATGGTATCAAGCTGCTTAAAATAGAGGACAGCTTTTTGGTATTCTTCTTGATCAAAGTAAAGACTGGCCAACTCAAAAGCTATTAGGTCATCGTATTCTAACTCCAGGGCTTTTTCTAAAAACTCTGTAGCCGTTTCAAATTTCCCCAACTGTGCATAGGCAAAGCCAATTCGTTGATAGGTAGAAATACCCGTTTGTTCATAAATCGAGCGATTATCTAACTGGGCATAGCCTTGAATAGCTTCTTGGTAATTTTCCAACTCACTATCCAACTCTGCTAATCCCAATATCAAGAGAGGATCTTCTGAGTAAGTCAAGGCCTCCAATAATTTCTCACGCGCCACATCTGTCAAACCTTCCAACTGGTATAGGTCTGCCTTCAGAGCCAAAGCCGAAACATACCAGTCACTGTCAGCTTGGATTTCCTCTAGATAAGCAAATGCTTCTTCGATTTGACCATCCTCACTAGCAATAGCTGCTAGATTAAGATTAACCTCTGGAAAATCTTCTACAATTTTCAAGTAAATTTCCTTGGCCTGAGGATAAAAACCAATCCCTTCTAAATAAGTGGCTAACTCATACAGAAGGTCACTTGGATCATTTTCTAAAGCTTTGACGAAATAGTGCTCAGCCTTGGTTAAATCTTGCTCCTCCAAAGCCTGTAACATCTGTTGACTATTGTTCACTCTTAGCTTCCTCTCCTTCTAGTTCATATAGGCCACTGACTACCTTATACCATTCAAAAATCGCTGAAATGACAACCTTAGCAGAGGCATAAACTGGAATACCGAGCAAGACTCCCCAGATACCAAACATGGATCCTGAAGTTAACAAAACAAAGAGAACATTAATGGGATGGATGTTTAATTGACTTCCCAAAATCAATGGAGAGACAAAACGGCCTTCAATAGTTTGTTCTACGATAAAGACAATCACTACTTTCAAAAGCATGACTGGCCCAGCAATCAAGCCCAATACTAGGGCAGGAAGCATGGCTAAGAAGCTACCCAAATAAGGAACCAGATTTAAGATACCAGCAGTAACACCCAGCGTAACCGCATAGCGTAGACCAATGATTTTAAAGAAAATCATAAACATTACCGCAACAATAATAGCCACTGTTACTTGTCCTCTAACATAATTAGACAACTGCTGATTCACATCTGATAAAACTTGTCCAACAGGTTCTTTCAATTTCGTTGGCATGAATTGGGTCAAATAGTTACGCAATCCTTTCCCATCACGCAAGAGATAAAAGAGCATGAAAGGAACGATAATCAAGGCAACAATCACTTGAGAAGCCCCGCTAATAAATGCACTCACCCAGTTGACTGCCTGAGATGAAACCTTACTTGCCCAAACTGTAGCCTGACTTGAGAAGTTTGCCAAAACTTGTTCTAACTGAGGTCTGAAATCATCTGGTAAACGCTTGGTGACCAGATCATCAATAACCCTGTCAGCATCTTCTAGGTAGACTGGAACATTCCTTGCAAAACTTAAAATCTGACGTTGCAAATTTGGAATAGCTACTGCCAATCCCCAAATGATAAAGATGGCGATAATGACAAAGACAATACTGATGGCTATGACCCGATTAATCTTATGCTTCTCCATCCAATCAACTATAGGATTTAATAAATAGTATAGTAAACCAGATAGAATGACTGGCAACATCACAACTGCCAAAAAGTCTAAAACAGGTGAAAATAGAAAACTAATCTTACTTAAAATAAAAAGATTGAGTCCCAATAATAAGGTTACCAAAAATACCGTAATTGCCTTGTTATCCAAAAACCACTTGAAAAACCAAGATAGGCTAAAATGTTTCTCTTTTTGATCCATAAATACTTCCTTTCTATTGTTCTCTCATTATACCATTTTTAAATCAAAATAACTCTTTTTTAAAGTGCTTACATGGAGACCGCGACATAAAAAATCTCCTCAAAAGAGGAGATTCGATTAGTCTTGAATGTGACGGTCTAAGTTCTTCTGATAATCAGCATTGGATTTGGCTTTTTCATCAGCAAATTTCTTGCGGAACTCATCCATTTCTTTAGTAGTGACAATCTTATCTTGGATTTTCAGATACTTGTAGCTATTTTCACTAGTCTTGTCACCTACCCAGCCACCGGCACCACTGCCAGGAACCATTTTCGTCACTAGCATTTGAGCACCATCAGAGTATACTGGAATAACAAGTGCACTATCTGACAACCAAGCTTGAGCCTTAGAATATTTGGAATAACGTTTTTGAAGGTCCGTTTTCTCACTGTTTGCATCATCAATCAATTCTTTGTATTTATCCAATCCAACTGTTTTAATAACTGGATTGTCTGTTCCTGGTGCCACACCAAGAGCACTTAGGAGACTTGGACCTGAAGTTGGATCAAATACATCTAGATAAGTCGATGGATCTGCAAAGTCTGGAGTCCAACCACTGACTGCATTAATATCCCAGTCAGTATTTGCATTGGAAGTAGCTAGAGTAGTCATACTTCCCAATTCGTCATCAGAAACTTGTTGAATATCAACAACTACATTGTCAGAGCCTAAGGCTTCCTCAATGGATTGTTTATAAGACTGAACCTGACGAATAAAATCTGGATTTGATGAAGAAATTGGCAAATCTAAATGAATTGGGAACTGTACTCCTTCAGCTTGAAGGGTTTTCTTAGCAGCTTCAAACTTAGCTTTGGCTTTATCTACACTATG
The DNA here is from genome assembly GCA_927910965.1 of uncultured Streptococcus sp. GTDB lineage: Bacteria > Bacillota > Bacilli > Lactobacillales > Streptococcaceae > Streptococcus. The sequence goes on along the minus strand of CAKMOM010000057.1, from coordinate 5,373 downwards.
TAGTGAATCTTGGGCATCATCAAGACTGACATCTTTCCAGACATTATCCAATTTATCCAATTCTGTCTTAGTAACTTGACCAAATGTTTGATCTCCTACTTGAACAAATGTTGGAGGAGTGAAACTTGTCCGTAACTTACGAGGTCCTACTTCATCACCAAATACTTGAGAGATCCCTGCTTTACGATCTACCGCAAAAGCCAAGGCTTGACGGAAATCTTTGTTTAACAAGGCTTTCTTAGTAGAAGTTTTTTCTGCATCACTTGTTTTAGCAGTGTGATTGTAATTTACACGGTCGATATTGGCTGAGATATAAAAAACTCCTCCACGCTGTTGACCATACACAATATTATCCTTGTATTTTTCTTTTAGACGTTCATAGTTAGCAGAGTTTTTAAAGAGTGGTGCAGCTGGATAGTGTCCCTCATCAAAACCGCGTCCTAGAGAGTCTGCATCTTGACCATCAAAGAAGGATAACTTGATATCATCAATAAAGACATTTTGTTTATCCCAGTAGTTTTGATTTTTGGTCATTTCGATAGAAGACTTAGATGTAAGACCTTTGAGGAGATAAGGCCCATTGTATAGAATGCTTGTTACATCCGTTGGTTTACCAAAGTCATCTCCTTTAGAAGCTAAAAAGTCTTCATTAATTGGTGCAAGGACTCCCATTGTTGTTTTTGAATTCCAGAAAGATTCTGGATGATTCAAAGTATAGACTACAGTATAATCGTCAGTTGCTTTTACCCCAACACTAGAAAAATCTGTTGTTTTCCCATTTACATAGTCATCCAATCCTTTGATAGAATCCTGTACAAGATAAAGAGCCTTTGATTTCTTATCTGCTGCGTGTTTCAGACCAGTCACAAAGTCTTGAGCCTTGACTTCACCATACTCTTCCCCCTCATTGGTATACCATTGATACCCTGACGGATTTTATAAGTATAGGTCAAACCATCTTTGGAAACAGTCCAATCTTCTGCAACTGATGGAACAAGATTCCCATATTGGTCATTTTCAAGCAAACCGTCAATAACGTTACCTGTGACCTGTTTAGTGCTGACATTTCCAGAAACTGTATAATCCAGAGTCGAAGGATCTGATGAAAATACATAGGCATAAGTAACTGGTTTATTTGCTTCTTTATTAGCATTACCAGATGAACACGCTGCTAGGACAGCTGCCGAGAGTACAGCAACTCCTGCTGCTAAGAAAACACGTTTTTTCATAAACAAACTCCTTTGCAATTTGTATAGGATTATTATAGCACTTTTATTAAGTAAATCAATGAAAAAATTTCTAATATTATCATCAAAAGAATTAGGTGAAGGTCTTGCTAATCTTGATTTCTTCATACTTCCATTTTTGTGATATAATAGTCTTATCTTTTATATAGAGGTAAAGTTATGAAAGAAACTGTTTATTTTGGAACTTATACACGTCGGACTTCTCAAGGGATTTACAAGGCAGACTTTGATACAGAAACTGGTCAGCTTTCAAATCTAGAACTTTTTGCTACTGAGCCAAGTCCAACCTACCTTGCCTTTGACCATCATCAACATTTATACACTGTTGGTAGTCAAGACGATAAGGGTGGAATTGCAGCCTATCAAACTGACGGGACTTTACTAAATCATGTCGTTGAAGAGGGAGCCCCCCACTGTTATGTTGCCGTTGATGAAGAGCGTGATTTGGTTTACGCAGCAAACTACCACAAGGGACAGGTCCTTGTTTATAAACGTCAGGAAAATGGCAGTCTTCTACTTAGCGATGTGGATCAACACAGTGGGCAAGGTCCACATGAAAATCAAGCTTCTCCACATGTTCACTATACAGATTTAACACCTGACCACTATCTAGTGACCTGCGACTTGGGTACTGACCAAGTAATTACTTATGATCTTGATTCAGAAGGAAAATTATCTAAGCTCTATACCTATCATAGCCAGCCAGGAGCAGGCTCACGCCATATTATTTTCCATAACCATTATAAAATCGCTTATCTCATTTGTGAACTCAATAGCACTATCGAAGTTCTAATCTACGATGGTGTTGGCGAATTTGAACGCATGCAAGTCATTTCAACTCTACCAGACGGTTATGAAGGCTTTAATGGTACTGCTGCTATTCGTCTCTCTAAAGATGGTAAATACCTCTACGCCTCTAACCGTGGTCATGATTCTATCGCAGTATATACAATTCTTGCGGACGGTAGCTTAGAGTTGTTAGAAATCGTTCCGACACATGGTCAGACTCCACGTGATTTTGATTTGACACCGGATCAAGAATTTGTCATTGCTGTCCATCAGGACTCTGACAATGCAACTGTCTTTAAACGCAATTCTGAAACTGGACGTCTAGCAGAACTTTCTAATGACTTCCATGTCCCAGAAGCAGTCTGCATCAGTTTTGCCCCTTAAGAAAACATAAAAAATGAACTTGGTAACTCAAGTTCATTTTTTTCTTATAGTCTATTTCCGACATTAATACGGTTAATGGCACGTTGCAGTGCAATCTTCGCACCGACGTTCTTGGTCAATCAAGTGTTTGTCTTGTGCTTCTTCAATTTCACGCTCTGCTCGAAGTTTGGCACGTTCTGCGCGACTAACGTCGATATCACGAGCACGTTCTGCAGAGTCAGCAACGATTGTGATAACACCATTAGCAACTTCGATAACACCTCCGTTCACTGCAATCCAGTTCACGTGATTTTCATCATCTACACGTTTAACCTTAACCTCATCAACTGCTAAAACTGCAATCATATTTTCATGTCGTGGCAAGATTCCCATCTCACCATCCAGAGTTCGAACTGATACAAAGCTGGCATGGTGATCATAGACGAGACCATCTGGTGTCACGATCTGGACAGTTAACTGAGCCATAGATCACCTCTTAAAATCCCATTTTTTCAGCTTTTGCAATCACATCTTCGATAGAACCTACACCACGGAAGGCATCTTCTGGCAAGTGGTCGTGTTTACCATCAAGGATTTCCTTAAAGCCACGAACAGTTTCAGCAACTGGAACATAAGAACCTGGTTGACCAGTAAATTGTTCAGCAACGTTGAAGTTTTGTGACAAGAAGAACTGGATACGACGAGCACGAGCAACCAAGGTCTTTTCTTCATCAGAAAGCTCATCCATACCAAGGATAGCAATAATATCTTGCAATTCATGGTAACGTTGAAGAACACGTTTTACTTCAGCAGCAACTGCATAGTGCTCTTCTCCAACAATTTCAGGTGCCAAGGCACGTGAGCTTGAAGCAAGTGGGTCAACGGCTGGGTAGATACCCAATTGTACCAACTTACGTTCCAAGTTAGTTGTTGAGTCCAAGTGAGCGAAGGCTGTTGCTGGCGCTGGGTCAGTATAGTCATCCGCTGGCACATAGATAGCCTGGATAGAGGTTACAGAACCCTTTTTAGTTGATGTAATACGCTCTTGCAATTGACCCATTTCCGTAGCAAGTGTTGGTTGGTAACCAACGGCTGATGGCATACGACCCAAAAGGGCAGATACTTCTGAACCAGCCTGAGTGAAACGGAAGATATTATCGATAAAGAGAAGCACGTCTTGGCCTTCTACATCACGGAAGTATTCAGCAATTGTCAAACCAGTAAGGGCAACACGCATACGTGCTCCTGGTGGCTCATTCATCTGACCAAATACCATGGCTGTTTTCTCGATAACGCCTGATTCTTTCATTTCCCAGTAAAGGTCATTACCCTCACGAGTACGTTCCCCAACACCGGTAAATACTGAAATACCACCGTGTTCTTGGGCAATGTTGTGAATCAATTCTTGAATCAAGACAGTTTTACCAACTCCGGCACCACCGAAAAGTCCAACCTTACCACCTTTAAGGTAAGGGGCAAGAAGGTCGATAACCTTAATCCCTGTTTCAAGGATTTCAGAAGAGGTAGACAACTCATCAAAAGTTGGAGCTTTTTTATGAATTGGCTGACGCTCTGCATCTTCTGTAAAAGGAGCTTCCAAGTCAATGGTATCTCCCAAAACATTGAAGACACGTCCCAAAGTTTCTTTACCTACTGGTACAGAGATTGGACGACCTGTGTCCAATACTTCCATTCCACGAGTCAAACCATCTGTTGATTCCATGGCGATAGTACGGACCATACCATCTCCCAACTCCAAGGCTACTTCAAGGACGATTTTTGTTTTTCTTTCGTCATTTTTGTAGACGACAAGTGCATTGTTAATCTCAGGAAGTTTTTCCCCTGCTGCAAACAAGACGTCTACAACGGGACCGATAACCTGAGCAATTTTACCTGAACTCATCTCCTTCTCCTATTCTATATAAGATACTGTCGGTCCCTAGCTTAACTAGGTCCTAAGTTCATTTTCATACGAGCTGGACTAGTGCCTATTCTAAGGCACTAGCTCCTGCTACGATTTCTGTAATTTCTTGTGTAATCGCCGCCTGTCTGGCACGGTTATACTGAATTGTCAAATCATTAATGACTTTCTTAGCATTATCTGTCGCTGTTTGCATGGCTGTCATACCAGCAGCATTTTCAGCTGTCTTAGCATCGATAATAGCACCGTAAATCATACTTTCTGCAAATTGAGGCAACAACTGCTCCAAAATTTCTTCTCGGCTAGTTTCCAATTCAAAGGTCAAGCTGTAACTATCATCTGCTTCATTTGGATCCAAGTCAACAATTGGAAGCATTTGTTCCACACGCATTTGACTGGTTAGCGTATTGACATGGTGGTTATAGCAGACATAGAGTTCATCAAAAAGTTCATTTTGGTACATTTCAACAGTTTTTGAAATAATCTTACGAACTTCATCAAAGCTTGGTTGATCTGCCAAGCCACGTAGTTCATAAAGTGGTTGAATACCACGAGCTTTAAAGAAATCAGCTCCCATTCCACCAATACAGATCATTTCAAAACCTTTACCGTCTGGATGGTATTCTTCTTTCAGCTCCATAACGGCTTTCAAAATAGAAGAATTATAACCTCCAACCAAACCTCGGTCTGATGTAATGACGATATAGCCTGTCTTCTTAACTGGACGGCTAATCAACATCGGATTGGTTGAACTACCAGCTCCATTCCCATGAAGAATATCCGTCAAAAGTTTACGAACTTTCTGAGCATAAACTTGGAAGTTGCGAGCAGCTTCTTCAGAACGACCTAGCTTAGCAGCTGATACCATCTGCATGGCATTTGTGATTTGACTAGTATTTTTTTGTTGAGGCGATTTTTTGTTTTTAATGATCATTTAGAGATACTGCCATCTGACACCTCTATTCTTATTGGAAGCTGGTTTGATTGAGAAACTCTGTAATCGCAGCATCCAAGACTGCTTCTTCTGGCAAGTCTTTTGTATCACGAATGGTT
>CAKMOM010000056.1:0-5949 GCA_927910965.1 uncultured Streptococcus sp. | reverse complement strand
GTAACACTACCGGTACTAAAATACTGATAACCTGTAACTAGGAAAAAATAAGTAATAACCATAGAAAAGGATTTTTAATTAAACCATTATTTTGTTTTTTCATTAAAAATTGTTCTTTCTAATTTGAATACACTTCTTCTTTCAATACTCCAACATAAGGAAGATTACGATAATTTTCTTTGTAGTCTAAGCCATAACCTACTACAAACTCATTTGGGATAGTAAAGCAGGTATAGTCTGCCTCAATTTCTACAACACGTCCTTCTGGTTTATCCAACAAGGTTGCAATGTTAACAGAAGCAGCTTCTCTTTCAATAAACATATCTCGCAAATTTTTCAAAGTTTGACCTGTATCAATGATATCCTCTACAAATAGAACATGTCTTCCTTTGATATCTTGAGTCACATCTTGCTTGATATTGATGACACCACTACTTGCTGTTCCACCATGGTAGCTAGAAACCATCATGAAGTCCATTTCAATATGTGTGTCGATATGTTTAACCAATTCAGCCATAAAAGGAATAGATCCTTTTAAAATCCAACTAAGATTGGATTTTTCCTGCATAATCCTTAGTTAATTGAGCACCCAATTTTTTAGCAGCTTCTGTAATTTCATCGTGTGAAACGAGAATTTTTTTAATATCGTTTTCTAACATTTTTTTACCTATCTATTTTTTCTATATAAAGTACAGTGTTCATTATATCATTTTTCGTGTTTTTACTCAAATTACTGGTCGCAATTCCAAAATTGAGACAATTTCACCAAATTGCTCAATAATCAGGGCAGATTTTCGCTTTTCCATAGGGATTTTCAAATCAATAAATAGACGTCTGAGTTTTTTTCTATGCCCATTTTGAATCAAAACATCTCCTGGTTTTCGATGGCGAATGTATATGGATGTTTCCCGTGAAACAGGTATTTGTTGAATTGATTCACCCTCTAAAGGAAGTCCAAAGGAAAATAAATATCCCTGATAAGTTACCTGATTTTGATAGTGTAACACAAGTTCATCTTCCTTTTCATCAGCCTGCGGACTGATTTTACAAATCTGAAACTGTTGGTACTCTTTTATCAATTCATAGCCATTTTTAAGCAGATGACGATACTGGCTTTTAGTTTTTAAAATTTGCCGAACTTCAGCAAACTGCGCTTTTGTAAGATTCAAATCTGGAAAATGATTCAGATAAGTTTGAAGTAAAACTCTTTGTGTAGACTCAGAATAAGAAAATAACTGCTGTAAATTTTCCACATCAATATTGTGAGATAATTCAGTTATAGCTAAGTCATAATCTAAAATTTCATTGCCGATACTTAAGATTGCATCTCTAAATCGAGGATTTTCTTTTTCTAATTCTGGTAAGTAAGAGTTTCGAATACGGTTGCGCAAATAATGATTTTCCTGATTTGATATATCTTCAAAGTGAAAAATTGGTGGAAAGTCTTTTTTCTGAAAATGCAAGAATGGACGAATGATTTCTATTTCCCCAACTACTTGCTTCTCCTTAATTCCTGATAGATAGCGCAAACGAGTGCCTCGAATCAAACGCATCAAAATCGTTTCCACCTGGTCATCAGCATGGTGGGCAGTGACCAAGGCTGTCGCACCTGTCTTTTTCATGACCTCTTGAAAAAAATCATAACGAAAATCTCGAGCACGCGCTTCCGAAAATTCTCCTGAAAAATTGCTGATATAAATAGGAAGCTCTGCTTCAGCAGCTAACTTCCTTAATTCCTTTTCTTCCCAATCTGATTCTACTCTCTGCTTATGATTCACATGAGCTAGAATCAATTCAATTTCTAACTCTCTTTGATAAGTAGATAATACCTTAAATAGAAACATAGAATCTAATCCACCAGAAAGAGCTAACACCACCTTAGCATGTTTTTTGAAATATCCCTTATTGAGAAAATAATTTAAAAAATCTTGTTCTCTCATTTTAGAACCTCATAAACATCTTTGGATATCTTAGAAATCGTATCATAATCAGAATTCTTTGTGAAAATAGAAAGAATAAATGGAGAATCTGCATAGACAACACCTGTATCATGCTTAAATTCGTCTGCATCTCCAATTTTATGAGCTACTTTAACAGATACACCTTTGGCAATTCGCTCATTATCAAAATCTGTTTTAGTTAAAGACTCCAATACAAATCCATTTTGATTATAAATTGCTTCCATAACCTTCCCAGCCATTTTAGAAGAAATCAATTTTTCTTTTGAATCCCAATCATCTCCCATAATAGCAGACATCTTGGATTTAAATGTGGCATCAGATTGGTTTGAAATGTAATATCCCAATAAATTATGAGCTACATTATCAGATTCTTTTGATACTTTCGTAATTAAATCCTTTAGAGAGTATTCTTTATTATCCTCTTTTTTAGGAAGACTCCCACTTCCCTCTGGTTTATAAGAACCTGGAAAATCATTGACTGCAGACACATATTTTACAGTCGTGTCTAACTGATAAAGACCCTCATTTATTTTTTCTTGCGTATAATAAAGATAAGGTAGTTTTAAAACACTAGCTGCATACATCTTTTCATCTTGATTGATACCAGCTTCTTTCCCAGTAGTCAGTTGCTTAACATAAATAGAGAATGATTCCTTCTGATATTTTTCAGATAACATTTCTTGGACTTTACTTATCCGATTATCTTCTTCAGAAGTTGATTCCTTATCTACCCATCCAGCTTGATCAATATGTAGAAATTCTCTTCCTTCTACAAACATGGTCTTGTCGATTGATACTTGCGAATAAGCTGATAAGGATGATTTCACTTCTTTTAAGTCATAAGGGCTATTATACAGTTTAAAATCAGATTCTAACCATACTTTTTTGATTGTAGGAGTTACCTCTGACTGATCATATAAAAATCGTTTGTCCGCAGCTATAAATTGGTGGTTGGATAACTTAAATACTGGAATTCCCTGTTTATTTAAGCGCCACTCGGTTATTTGGAAACTTGTTTTTGGAGTTAATTTTCCAGATTCCACTACTAAATCTTCATTCGCATAGATAGGAACTTCTCCATAAACCATAGGAGAACTTAATTTTTCTCTAAAATAAATACCAAAGTCAGATTGTGAAAGGTAATAAATTTCTTTCGAAGTATAGACGACTTCTTTTTCTGTGCTAACGACTTTTGAGATGGTAAAAAAACTCGGTAGCAACAAAATAATTAAGAATTTACGCATTCTTCCTTTCCTTTTCTTCTTGTAAACGCAATAATTGATTTTTTTCAGCCAACTCTTCCAGCTTTTCATCCGATAGACTCAAAAATTGCTCTATTATATCTAATAAATTTTCCATTTCATCACCTTGGAAGCAAGTCAGGAATCGTATAAACGGCTTCCCGATTCTTAGAATAATAATATTTTGCACGCATGTATTTAGCAGCGTAATCTTCATCTTTCAACTTTGTGGCAAAAGCTGTTTCCTTCTCCTTTTCCTCACTCAAGGTTTGATACTGAGTTTGCAAGTCTGATAACTGTTGACGTCTTTGGAGTAATTGGTAATAGCTTTGAGCAAGATTATAAGTTGGTAAAATGAACAATAAAATCATCAAAATAAGAACCCAACCCATGAAACGATTCCGTTTTTGTCGTTCCTTCATCAGATAACGACGACGTTGGTGTTCATTTTGAATAAAAGAATTATTCAATTGTACGATATTTTTAGACATTTTCTTCTACCCGTGTTTCACTGATAATTTCATACATGCCTGCTGCATCTTCTTTTTTTGTACTATCTTTCATCTCCAGTACTTTTACAAGTAGCAACTTATTGCCAAAGCGAATTTCAACTTGGTCATTAACTTTCAAATCCGTTGAACTTTTGGCCAAGATTCCATTTACCTTGATTCTGCCTTTATCTGCTACTTCTTTTGCGACTGTACGACGCTTGATAATTCTTGATACTTTTAAATATTTGTCTAATCTCATTTTTATTACCTCAAATTATTATTGTATCATTTTTATCTACTTTATAGAAGAAAAATGTTAAAGGGAATTGCCTCCTTTCGACACTTTTATCTCTAATAAACTTTCTCCAAAAATAAGCAGACCTTCTAAAATTTCATAGTCCTTCTTGTTTCGAACATCAAATACAACTTCCATTAATCCCTTATTCTCAGCTATGGCTGCTTTTAAGTTCGTTGCGGATAAAGCTTTGAAATAATCTTGAGCCAAGAACAGTCGCTGAGTGATTTTTTCAAATTGAACTGTAATCTTATTGTCTTTTCTTTCCACACGTTCTACAAATACCTTATCCAAATATGACTTGACTAAACCAATCTCTAAAAGATAAGCAACCACATCTGGGTATTCTCCAAAACGGTCCATCAGCTCTTCTTGTAACTCCTCATAATTGACACGGTTGTCAATTTGACGAATTTTCTTGTAAATTTCAATCTTATGTCGTTGATCAGAAATATAAGTATCAGGAAGATAGGCATCAATTTGTAAAATCAACTCAGAATTCCCTTTGGTTCTTGTGTTCACATTACCATGTCGTTTAGCAATAGCTTCCTCCAATAACTGCGAATACAATTCAAAACCAACAGAATCAATGAAACCAGACTGGGATTTTCCTAAAAGATTTCCTGCTCCGCGAATCGAAAGATCTCGCATTGCAATCTTAAATCCAGAGCCCAATTCTGTAAATCCTTTGATCGCTTCTAATCTCTTCTCGGAGACTTCACTGATTGATTTTTCTGGACGATACATGAGATAGGCATAAGCAATACGATTACTACGACCGACTCTTCCTCTTAACTGATACAAGGTTGACAAGCCCATATGGTCCGCATTCTCAATAAATAAAGTATTAGCATTTGGAATGTCCACCCCTGTCTCAATAATGGTAGTCGTCACTAAAATATCATACTGACCTTCAATGAAATCCAGTAGAGTATTTTCTAACTGAATCTCACTCATTTGCCCATGAACATAACCAATCGAAGCCTCTGGAATCAATTCCTGTAATTCTGAAACCTTCTGATCAATCGTGTCAACTTTATTGTAAAGATAGTAAACTTGACCTCCACGCTCCATTTCACGCAAGACCGCATCACGAATGACACTATCATTCTTTTCCAAAACATAGGTTTGCACTGGATAACGATTAGTCGGCGGAGTTTCAATAACAGACAAATCTCTGATTCCCAGCATAGACATGTGAAGGGTACGAGGAATTGGCGTTGCTGTCAAAGTCAGGACATCTACTTGTTTTTTCAATTCTTTCAAGGTTTCCTTATGCTTGACACCAAATCGCTGTTCCTCATCAATAATCATCAAGCCCAAATCAGCAAATACAACATCTTTTGACAAAACACGATGTGTTCCAATCAAAATATCAACTTGACCCTTTTCAATTTTTCAAGTGTTTCAGTCTGCTCTTTTTTACTTCTAAAGCGACTCAACACATCAATATTAACTGCAAAATTTTGGAATCGTTCCTTAAAATTCGTATAGTGCTGTTGCGCTAAAACCGTCGTCGGAACTAGAACGACAACCTGTTTGTGATCATTGACTGCCTTAAAGGCTGCACGCATAGCAACTTCAGTCTTTCCAAAACCAACATCCCCAACTAAAAGTCGATCCATTGGTTGAGAAGCCTGCATATCTCTCTTGATTTCCTCAACACTACGAAGTTGATCATCCGTTTCAACATAAGGGAAGGCATCATCAAAAGCATGTTGATCCTCATCATCAGCTGAGAAAGCAAAACCCTTCAACTGGCTGCGTTCAGAATAAAGTTTAATTAAATCGTCAGCTATATCCTCTACCTGGTTCTTAACTTTTTGCTTGGTCTTTTTGAAATGACCGTCATTTAATTTATTGAGTTTAGGAGGTTTCCCATCACTTGAAACATATTTGGACAGTAACTGAACCTGCTCTACTGGGGATGGAGATTTGGTCACCATTTTGATACTGTACAC
>CAKMOM010000055.1:0-3332 GCA_927910965.1 uncultured Streptococcus sp. | reverse complement strand
TTCCTAGTTTGTTCTTTGATTTTCATTGAGTATCAAAAAGCAAGCCAACTTCGGCTTGCTTTTTTCATCTTTAAAAGTTATTGATCTGCTTAACGAGGTGGCAGTCCAAGGGCAATGCGGCCGTAGCGACTGATTCGTGTGATTTTCCAAGCAGGCGACCAGGTAACTTCAACCTTGACATCTTCGATACCCTCGATTTGTTTCAGACCTGCCACGATTTCGATAGGCAGGCTTTCGGCACAATCACAGGCAGTGTCGGTGAAGGTCATGACAATCTTGCAGAGACCTGTCTCATCCAGATTGATTTCATAAATCAGTCCTAGATTGTAAACATCCAATTCCACATCTGTATCAAAAACCTTCTCTAGTTTTTCGATAATTTGGTCTTGTAAGGCCAAAGCACGGTCATTGATTTTGATATCCTCTCTCATTACAGTCCCTCCACGTGATAAATATCCTCTATTTTCTCATAATTCTGACAATTTGGCAAGTTTTTGATGAATTTTCTGAAAAAATATGATAATATAAAGAAAATGCTGAATCAAGGAGAAGCCTATGGAGCAGATTGGAAAAGTCTTTAGACAATTACGAGAGTCAAGAAATATCTCGCTGAGACAAGCAACTGGGGGCCAATTTTCGCCGTCCATGTTATCCCGCTTTGAAACAGGTCAGAGTGAACTTTCGGTAGAAAAGTTTCTATTTGCCCTAGAAAATATATCTGCCAGTGTGGAGGAAATCCTCTTTCTGGCGAGAGGTTTCAGTATGATACAGATTCTGAGTTGAGAAAAGAAATCATAGATGTCTTGGATCCAAAGAATATAGCTCCGCTTGAGGACTTGTATCGCAGGGAGTATCAAAAGCATGCCCATTCTCAAAACAAACAGAAACATATTCTAAATGCCATTATTATCAAGTCTTATATGAAGAGCATGGATGAAACGGTAGAGTTAACGGCAGAGGAAGGGAAAGTCCTTCATGACTACTTGTTTTCTACTGAGATTTGGGGAATCTATGAACTCAATTTATTCTCGGTCAGTTCTCCGTTCTTATCTGTTTCCCTTTTTACTAGATATGTACGAGAAATGGTCCGAAAATCTGATTTTCTAATGGAAATGTCTGGTAATCGAAACCTGTTTCACACTATGCTATTGAATGGTTTTTTAGCTAGCATTGAGTGTGAAGAATTTACTAATGCCTCTTATTTTAAACGTGTCATCAAAGAGCATTTCTACAAGGAAAATGAGACCTATTTCCGAATTGTCTATTTGTGGGCGGAAGGTCTCCTTGATAGCAAGCAAGGCAGAGTCAAGGAAGGTCAGAAAAAGATGGAGGATGCTGTCCGTATTTTTGAGATGTTAGGCTGCAACAAATCGGCAGATTACTATAGAAATACGACCGATTGTTGAATATCTGCAAACTAAGAAAATAATTTAAAATTTGAAGCAATAGAACTGTTGGGCTCTCTCGTGTCACTGGAGAAATTCTATCGTTTCTTTTTGTTCATTTTATTTGTTGCATATATTCAAAAGTTTTCCTCTAAGATTTCTAAGTGCTATACTGTAGTCATACTTCATATAGAACTTATACTCTTCGAAAATCAAATTCAAACTACGTCAGCTTCACCTTGCCGTACTCAAGTACAGCCTTCGGCTAGCTTCCTAGTTTGCTCTTTGATTTTCATTGAGTATTTGAACAAGAAGGGAGATTACCTATGAAACTATTGTTTAGAAATCAAGCTTATCGACTCTTGACTTTGTCACGCTTCTTCAATGCCTTTGGTGCTTCAATTTTTAACCTGGTATTTATCGTCTATGCATCGACCCTGCCACAAGCCTCTTTTGCGGTTGCTATGGCGAATATTGTCATGATTCTTCCGACTTTCTTTACAGTTTTTGTAGGGATTCGGGCAGATTACACGAGGGACAAGGTCAAATGGATGACTTACAGCGGTTTGTTTCAGGCGGTTTTATTTTTTCTGGCAGCCCTAGTTGTTCAGCAAGCTAGTTTATTTGCCTTTTCTAGCCTGTGTTTAATCAATGTCATTAGTGATGTTATCAGTGATTTTGCAGGTGGCTTGCGCATGCCTCTTATTAAGGAAAAAGTAGCTGAAGATGATCTGATGGAGGCTTATTCTTTTTCCCAGTTCATCACCTATATTTCAGCTATTGGTGGTCAAGCTTTCGGAGTCTGGCTCTTAGGGCTATCGGTCAATAATTTTTCTCTCGTTGCGGGAATCAATGCCTGTTTCTTCCTCGTATCAGCTTCTGTTCTCTTTTTAGGAAAAAGCAAATTAAGACTGTCAATGTCATCTGCTGATGGTGAAAACCTAAAAAATGAGAAGCTATCTATCAAAGAGCAGTTCCTAACAATTTACCAAAATTTACGTCTCGTTTTTCTTAAAAGTGGACAGAAAAACTTTGGTTTTATGCTCTGTGCTGTCTTGCTTATCAATGCCTTGGGTGGCGCTTTGGGTGGAATTTATAATATCTTCTTTTTGAGCCATTCTCTTTTGGACTTTTCTTACACAGAGGCATTATTTATCAGTCAATTCTGTGCTTTGTTAGCAGTCATCATCAGTAGTCTTACGGGAAATGATTATTTTGGGAAGCAGTCTTTGCCTAGATTGATGATGTGGGCGACCGTAGGACTCAGTCTAATTGGTCTGGCTAATTTATTCAATCAAGTCATACTTGGTTTGCTATTCCTCTTTTTAACTCTGTATGTGTCTGGTAAAGTTTCACCAAAGATTAGTGCCATGCTCATGAAAAATCTAGCTCCAGAGGTTCTAGCTCGTACCAGTAATTTTTTAGGTTTATTGTTTACCTTATCCATACCTGTGGGAACAGCCTGTTTTTCACTTGTAGCTGTATGGAATATACAGTTGACTTGGATGCTATTTGTTGGTCTTTCCTTGATAGCTATTCTTTTGACAATCCTTAATCTCAAAAATGATATCTAATACTCTTCGAAAATCAAATTCAAACCATGTCAACGTCGCCTTGCCGTACTCAAGTACAGCCTGCGGCTAGTTTCCTAGTTTGCTCTTTGATTTTCTTGAGTATAAATCCTAATTTTTTCTTACTGTTTTAATCCCTCTATTTTATGGTAAATAAGACTATTAAGTTTAAAGAGGATTCCCTATGAAATTACAAAAACCAAAGGAACGCAGGATATTTTACCTGCTGAATCTGCCAAATGGCAGTACGTTGAGGGCTTTGCCCGTGAGATTTTCAAGCGCTACAACTATGCAGAAGTGCGCACGCCCATTTTGAGCATTACGAGGTTATCAGTCGCTCTGTCGGAGATACAACGGATATCGTAACCAAGGAAAT
>CAKMOM010000054.1:0-5851 GCA_927910965.1 uncultured Streptococcus sp. | reverse complement strand
ACATAATCTCAGGCAGATGTCTAAAATTACACTCAAAGTAGAAGTCATTGAACTTGCGGATGACAGTTGAAGTTGAAATGGCCAACTGATGAGCAATATCGGTCATAGAAGTCTTTTCAATCAACTTTTGAGCAATTTTTTTGGTTGATAATACGAGGGGATTTGGTGATTCTTCTTGACGAGGGAAGTCTCAGCGACCATCATTTTCAAGCACTGATAGCACTTGAAACGACGCTTTTTAAGTAGAATTCTAGTAGACATACCAGTCGTTTAAAGGTTAAGGAATCTTAGACGGTTTTTGAAAGTCATATTTCTTCATTTGGATTCCACAGTTAGGGCAAAGTGGAGCCTCATAATCCAGTTTAGCAATGATTTCTTTGTGGGAATCCCTATTGATGATATCTATAATTTGGATATTAGGGTCTTTAATGTCTAGTAATTTTGTGATAAAATGTAATTGTTCCATATGAATTTTTCTAATGAGTTGTTTGGTCGCTTTTCATTATGGATCTTATGGAACTTTTTTTCTACAACAAAATAGGCTCCATAATATCCATGGGGATTTACCCACTACAAATATTATAGAGACTAAGTTTTATAGACAACATAAAAGTGAACAAGACTAAAAATATCGTTTTTGTCACTTTTTTTCTTCTTTCAATAGAACTCTCACTATAGTCCATATCACAAAAAGAGAAGGTCATAATCCTTCTCTTTTATATCTTCAACTAATTAGTTTTTGCGTTTCACAAATGGAAGGGCACCAAGGAGTAATCCAAGGAATCCTAATGATGCAACTGCAACATTATCTTTACCACCAGTGTTAGGAAGTTCTTTCTTATCTTCTACTTTCGCAGCTGGAGCTTGATATGTATTATCTTTATTAGTACCTGCTACAGTTGTAGTAACCGCAGGAGTTGCTGGGGTTTCAGCTGTTGGTGTAGCCGGAGCTGGTGTTGGAGCTTCAGTTGCTGGAGTAGCTGGCGTTGGAGCTTGTTGAGCTTGTGATTCATTTGGAACAGGATTTCCAGGAGTTGGTGTTAGTCTTGAATCTGAATTTGGAGTAGAATAGTGATTAGTTACTTTTTTGTAATAGTTAGTAATAATACCATCTTTTTCTTCAGATTTCACAAAAGTATAACCTGCAATTGATTTACCTTTGAAATGACCTTCTTCAGCATTCAAAATATCAGTGTTAGTAGCAATATCAACATAGCGTGTGACTTTTAAGTCTTCTGTATCATTACTTCCAGATAGAACCTCAGCTTTATTATTAATTAAAGTATTTAAGGCATCTTCTAAATCAGCTAGACGATCTTTTAATCCATCTTTATAATAATCTTCAACACCTTCATTTTCTTCGCTGTCTTTGATTTGCTCTTTTACTTTAGAGATTTCGTCTAAGATTTTTTTGATTTCAGGGTTATTAACACCAAACTCTGGAACTTCATTAACAGCAGCTTCAACA
The DNA here is from genome assembly GCA_927910965.1 of uncultured Streptococcus sp. Classification (GTDB taxonomy): domain Bacteria; phylum Bacillota; class Bacilli; order Lactobacillales; family Streptococcaceae; genus Streptococcus. The sequence goes on along the minus strand of CAKMOM010000054.1, from coordinate 4,383 downwards.
GCGTTAACTCCGCCTTTGAATGCTGGAAGTTCTGGTTGTACAAGTGCATCTCCGTTTGAAGCTTCTGGTTTAGTTGGTTTTGGAGTTTCTCCTTCAGGTTTTGCAGGAGTTGGAGGTGTTGTATCATTCACTCCACCATTGAATTCAGGATTATTAGGTTGAGTAGGAGCATTATCATCATTTACACCACTATTGAACTCTGGAGTTGCTGGTGTTGTAGGCGCTTCTTCATCGTTTACTCCACCTGTGAATTCAGGTTTTTCTTCAGCTGTAGGAGCGTCAGCAGGATTTACCCCACCATTGAATTCTGGAGCATTAGGAACCGTTGGAACCTCATCCGCTTCCTTAGCAGGCTCAGTAGTTGCTTCATCATCATTTACTCCACCTGCGAAGTCTTTTGGTGCTTCACCTTTAGGAACTTCTTTTAAGTTTTCGATATAACCTAAAGTTGCGTTGTAATCATCAGTTAGTTCATCGATTGCATCTTTGTAAGCTTTCACTACTTCGTTAACTTCGTCGAATTTAGCTTGAGCTTCATCTGCAGCAGTTTTAGCAGAAGCAACAGCAGCTTCTAATCTAGTTACAGCATCTTGTAATCCATCTTGGATAGATTGTTCAGCATTGTTTTTCTTAGCTGTTGCAAGTGCAGTTTTAGCTTTTTCTAAAGTTTCTTTTTGTTTATCTAATGCAGCATTTTTTTCTTCTACAGCTTTAGCTTTTTCAGTAGCATCAGCCTTGTCTTTATCAGCTACTTTAGTTAATTTTTCAATTTTTTCAGCGATATCATCAGCGATATCTTGAAGTTTTTTAACGATTGGTTTAGAAGCTTCTTTGTTGTAAGCAGCGTCTAATTTTTCTTTATCAGCAGTAGGAAGTTCAGCAAGAGGTTTTCCTTCTTGTTTTGTAGCGCCAATTTCGTCTGCTTGTGGATCTTGATTTTTGTTAGCTTCAGCAGTCTCATTTTGATCTTTTAATTCTTTAAGAACATCTCCTGCAGTTAAGTCGCCTTTTTCAACTGCAGCTAAAATATCTTCTTTACCTAATGCTTTTTTAGCTTCTTCTTTATTTGTAATCTTAGCATCAGCATCGATATCTTTTTCTAATTGATCTAATGCATCTTTAAGAGCAGTTCTAGTTTCTGCTTCTTCTTTTTTAAGTTCTTCAACTTTTGCTTTTGCTTTTTCAGCTTCTGCTTTAGCTGTAGCTAATTCAGTTTCTGCTTCAGTTTTAGCTTTGTCTGCTTCTTCTTTTTTAGTTTGTGCAGCTTTTACATCAGCAGCTTCTTTTTCTGCTTTAGCTGTAGCTTCATCTGCTTTTGTTTTAGCTTCGTCTGCTTTTTTCTGCAATTCAGCAACTTTAGCATCGGCTTCTGCTTTAGCTTCAGCAGCTTTTTCAGCTTCTGTTTTTTCTGCTGGTTTAGCTGGTTCTTCTTCTACTGGTTTAGCTGGCTCGTTAGCCTCTTTTTCTTTAGCAGCTTTTACTTCATCAAGAGCTTTGTTGTACTCATCAGTAAGTTTGTTTAGCTCATCAGCAACAGCTTTAGTATCCGAAGCAGCTTGATCAAATGCATTTTGTGCAGCATCACGCTCTTTTTTAATCGCCTTAACAGCTTTATCTAATGAAGAAACAATATCAGAATCAGAACCGTTATCTGTAGCTGATTTAAGAGCTTCTTCAGCTTCTTTTAATGTATCTTCTTGTTTTTTAAGAGCTTCAGCTTTTTTATCTTCTTCAGCTTTTAATGCATCAGCATCTTCTTTAAGCGTATCAACTTTTTCACCTAAGTCATCAGCTTTATCTTGAGCTTTTTCTGATGCAGGACGAGCAGCATCAGCTTTTTCAGCTTTGTCGATTCCAGCCTTAATGTCTGCTGGTAATTGATCTTTAGATTTAGCTTCTTCAGCTGGAGTTGTTGCAACGTTAGCTTCATTAGCTTGGTCTTTATTTCTTAATTTTTTCTCAGTTTCTTTATTAGCTTCAGCTTTTTCATTATCATCTGCTAATTCTTTAAGAATATCCCCAGCTTTTAAATCACCAGATTCAACAGCCTTCAACAATTCCTCTTTTGCTTTTTTGTCGAGTAATGCGTTATCATCAGGTAATTGTTTTAAAGCCTCGGTTAAAGCTTCTTTAGAATCAGCTTCTTCTTTTTTAGCGTCTTCTTCTTTCTTCGCTTCTTCTTTAGCTTTAGCGTCAGCTTCAGCAGCTTTTGTTTTTGCTGCAGCTAATTCTTCGTCAGCTACAGTTTTTAGCTTTTTCAGCTTCAGTTTTTGCAGCTTCAGCTTCAGTAGCTTCTTTTTTCTCAGTTTCAAGTTTTGTATCAGCTTCGTTAGCTGCAGTAGTAGTTGTATCTACTTTAGCTTGAGCTTCAGTAACTTTTTCTTCAGCTTTTTTAGCTTCATCTTCAGCTTTTTTAATTTCTGGACTTGTAACTTCTGATTTAGAAGTGTCAGTAGCTCCAGTTTCTGCTGGCTGAGTAGCCGCTGGTTGCTCTGTTGTCTCAGAATTTCCAGCAGGGTTAGTTGTGCTATTTGAATTAGTTGCTGATGTATCAGTTGTGCCAGCTGGTTGAGCTGAAGCAGTAGTTGCATTGGAAGAATCATCAGCTTTCACGACTGATGGTTGAGATGCTGCAAATGCTGCTCCCAATACAGCCACACTAGCCAAGCTAGTTAAAATCATTTTCTTTTTATCCATTTTTGAAACCCCTTTTTTAGAATCATATTTAGATTTATTATAACGCTTTCTAAAAATATAATCAAGTAATAGGTTATTTTATTTGTACAATTATATACTTATGTTAATTTTCAAATACACCTCTCATAATAGAAAAAAGAAAGCCTATTTTATAAACTTTCTTTTTGTTTTCTTTTAATTATTTACATTTTCTATGGTAAATTTTACACTTTTAAACCCACTCACCGTTGGCATTTACTGTGTAACCATTGATTGTAGTGCTGACAGCAAGAGCTCCTGAACTATAAGCATAGTACCATTTATCACCTACTTGGAACCAACCAGTTACCATAGCACCTGAGCCTTTAAGGTAATACCATGTACCACCAACTTTAGCCCAGCCAGTCTTCATAGCACCTGAGCCATCAAGATAATACCATGTACCACCTTGTTTCAACCAGCCGGTTTGCATAGCACCTGAGCCATCAAGATAATACCATGTACCATTTTCTTTTATCCATCTAGTACTCATTTTACCTAAACTGTCAAGATGGTACCAACTACCATTTATAAGTTTCCAGCCAGTTTGCATGGCACCTAAATCATTGAGATAGTACCAATTACCATCAACTTGTTTCCAACCAGTTCTCATCACACCAGTTTCATCCAAGTAATACCATGAACCATCTTTCAGCCAACCTGTCTTCATTCCATCTTTTTTAGAGAAATAATACCAGTCACCGTCAATTTTCTTCCATCCAACAGAACGGTTTCCTTCATTATCAATAAAGAATTTTTTACCATCAATTACAGCAATATTGGGTGTCAGAATACCATCTTTTAGATAATAAGTTTTGTCATCTATTTTGATAAATCCAGTTTTCTTCTCACCATTTTCAACGAAATAATAAGTCTTATCAGCAACTTTTACCAATCCCAACTGTTTGAAACCATCTTTTTCATTTAGGTAGTATTGCTTATCACCTAAGGTTAGTAGGCCTTTTTTCATTACTCCATCAGTTTCAAAGTAGTAGGTCTTACCATCAATCTTTTGCCAACCAGTAACTTTTTTACCATCCTTGATATAGTAGACTTTACCACCCTCTGCTTTAAACTGACCACTACTTGTACTATTGTTAGTAGTAGCACCATTATTTTGGTTGGCATTAGTTCCATTAGTTTGGTTACTACTTGCCCCGTTATTAGCACTACCATGTTTTGATTGGCATTACTACCATTAGTTTGGTTATTATCTCTACGATATGGGTTTGTTTGAGAGGTATTGCTAGTATTACTTGAGGTACTAGTAGGCGCATACATGTGGTAAAGAATACCATCTTCTACCCTGCTAGTAGTGTACATATAGTTATCAATAGCTGGATGACTTGTATCAGATGTTGCTGCTCCTGTAACCGCTGCTTTGATATCAACTGGTCTACCATTTGGAATGTCACAAAATGAATTTCCTTAAATGATGAAGTCGATTGAGCACCTGTAGACGATGTACCAGTTTCCGTACTTGCAGCGCTTACTGGCTGAACTGCAGCCATAGCTAGCACTGAAGTTGCTAGCAAGATACCTGTAAGTGTTTTCTTCATAAGAAAAACCTCCTTTGTTAACCTATTAAATTTATTTCATTATATCCCTTTTCTATAATTAGTGCAATAAAAAAACATAAAAAGTGTAGAAAAATTTAAAAGTAAAAAA
>CAKMOM010000053.1:0-15092 GCA_927910965.1 uncultured Streptococcus sp. | reverse complement strand
ATTTTTATGCATAACCATAGGTATACAAAGCATACAGATATTCTCTGGATACTTTAGAATCACATGATAAAGGTATTCTTAAACTGGGTACAAAAAACTAAGCCCTCCTAAAAAAAGGACATCCAATTATTTGTTCCCACTATCAAATTGACAGTTTATTTAAGAATACCTTGCCGCATATTTATTAACTCCTTTTAAATAGATACTTAAATTATAGCACGTAAGAGCATATTTGTAAAGGAATCTCCAATTTTTTTATCAAAGAGAGTACGTGATTACAAAATAGCTGTAATAATGTACCAATATTTGTTATTCTATAATCTTCCAATTACTCCCGTTCTTTTCAAGTACCAAATCAAATTGAGATACCTGCGTTGCTTTGGTCTGCTGGTCGATATACTCCACTGTCAGCGATACCGTGACTTGATTATCCTTACGATTGTGAATAGGATTTACCAGTTCTTGAAAGATGTACTCTTTTCCGATTGGTTTTAATATCCCGTCATTCACATAGTAGGAAAGTTCACTGGCTGTCGCTGTAGGATAGAGCTTGAAGAACGTCGTTAAAAACTCATTGATTTCATTGGTTGTAATGGAATCAACCGTCCCCTCACTTTCAATGGCTTTTGGTTTATAACTTGATTTCTTAGGTATGTTGGTAATGGTCGGATTCTTAACCAGTACCATATTTCCAGAACCATCTACATAGACACTCACTATATAAGCAGAGTGGACGGTCTTTGTATTTTCTCCCTCTGTAATGAGCTGGTCTACACTGTAGGTTACATTAAACTCATTGTCGCCAGTTGGCTCTACCGTCCATATCTGAAATCCTCTTACAGAAGACGATACAGGAATATCTTTGCGTACTGTATCAACATTGAGAGCTTGAAGTTCATCTGTCAGATAGCCTTTTAGACTTTCCATTCGATTATCAATGGACTTATCGGATTGCTCCCATGAATAGTAGACTTTCGCAAAGTTCTCTACAAAATTTTCTACATGATGAGTATCAACGTATTCCTTTTCTATGATAGTTGTTTCGTGAATAGTATGAGTATCTATAGCTGTAAAGTGCTTGAATATCGCAAAGCTGAAACTAAGCCCTAAAAGTACCCACAAGGCAATCACAACCTTTTTATGAGGATTGACCTTATAGTAGACACGAGGTTTTCTTTTCCTTTGGTATCTGTTTTTCTTTATTCTGATTTTTTCTAAATTTCATCATTAAATCTTCCTTTCTCATTGTTTGATTCGTCCTGCTCCCACTAAATGCTGTTGCCAGTAGGGGCTTGTTAAGTCGGCATAACCGATTGGGTCGCCTGCATGAAACATACGGTTATTGCCAAGGTATATCCCAACATGAGTAATATAAGAGCCAGCGTTATAGGTAGAATGAAAGAAAACCAAATCGCCAGCTTGTGCTTCCGATAGTGGGATATGCTGGGTCACATCATATTGCTGTTGTGCGGTTCGTGGTAAGTTAATTCCAGCTTTTCCATACGTCCATTGTGTCAGTCCGCTACAATCAAAAGAAGTAGTCGGGGAAGCTCCACCGTAAACGTATCGCCAGCCCTCATATTTCAGTGCTTCGTCCATGATGGCTTGTACCGTATCATCATCAAACTCTGTTGTGACAAGATACTGCGTTACCAGTTGCACATAAAACATATTGCCATAGTTGTATCGCCAGCCCCCATTGATAGGTATGGCTATGGGATTGGGGTAAGACACTTTTTCGCCACCTGAATACTCTTTTGAGAAACTTTGAGCCAGTTCAAAGGTATATTTATTTCCACGATTAGCCACATACCCTAAGAAACCACCACCATAATTGTAGGACTGGATAACCGATTCTAAATCTACACTGAGCCTTTCGCTACTGGCTAATAATTCACTGAAATACTTCACACCTTGCTTAATGGATTCTTCTGTACTCAATGAATTAGGTGGAAGACCGAGGGATTCCGAGGACTGCATAACATCTTCCGCAGTACCGCCCGATTCCACCTGTATAATCGCAAGAAGTATGTTGACATATTCTTCAACGCCATATTCTTTGGCATATTTTTCTACCATAGGCTTATGAGCCAGCACTTCTGCGGAAACATTCACACCTCCATAATGAATATTGGAAATTCCGCTGTCCTGTTCATCTGAAAATAAAATGGCAACAAACAGAAGCAGTGAGAAGACCATCAAGAATAATCCAGAACCACCAATCACTAAAGTTTTCAACTTCATGGTTTCTTACCGACTTTCTTAATGGTGGCGGTTTTGATTGGTGGTCTACTTCTTGTATTTTGTAGTGGTACTCTTTGAACAGTAGACGGACGTTCTTTTGTGATTGGACGTTGTGAAGTTCTATCTGCTGTAGTGGTTGAAGTTGCTGGCTTTTGAACGGTTTTTTCTTGAACGGTATTGCCTTGGCGTTCCACTTTTGGACTTGAAAAATCGGACTTAACTGCTGGACGCTCTTGTTTGGCTTGTTGAGATTCCTTATATGAAGTCTGAATATTAGACTGTTTTGAGGTCTGTTCATCATGATATTGTTCTTGTCTTGTAGTCGGTCTTTCATGAACAGAAGAAGCAGGCTGTTTTTTCTGTTTGACCTGTTCCATTTCAGAGCGACGCTTCGCAATGGTTTTTCGCCTTTGTTCCTGCTGTTCCTTGCGTCCACTGGCTCTGTCCGCTTTGGTTTGAGAAATACTACTGGTTAAATCACGGACATTCTCTTTTACTTTGGATTTTCCTTGATATACTGCATATCTTGCATTGGTCGGCAAATCTTTAACCTGTTCTTTCAAACCACTAGCAGTGTCTACCATTCTGTCTTTGGTATCAGCTACTGTACCGATGGTTTGACCGATACGTTTTCCAAGTGTTGATTTTTCCTTTCCGTCTGGTCGGGAGTGATCTGCTTGTGTCCTTGCAGAACTCCCCGAACCCGACTGTCCTTTTTTACCTGTAACAATGGCAGACCCAGCCCCTAGAGTAGTCATGGAACGTCCAAGTTTCCGCTGTAGACGGTGCATGTGAGCGTGCATAAGCATACGAGGTTTTCTCATCACACGACTTCCCACACTTTGAGAATCGTTACTCTGTAGAGAAAACATACTCATTAAATCGCCCAGCTTGAAGTAGATTCCTGCAAAGGTCACAATCTGTAGAAAAGCAATCAAAAAGAACGGATAACCAGCCGATAAGGTATAGAGCATGGTTGAAATACTAAATGCTGTCGTAATAATCAATGTGATTCCAGCTCGTGTCAAAATGGTATTAAAGAGCTTTGTTATGGCTCGTTTTGACATACCATCAAATGATGGAATCATGCTTAAAATAAAGCTCACAGGCAGAAACATAGCATAGATGATAAAAAGTACCTGCGAGAAAATCATGATTCCTGTTAATAGGAATACAAATATGGAAATCCCAATATTGAAGACAAATAGGAAGAAGACTGTACCTAAACGGTTAATGGTCTTTGTAATGGTTAGATTGGTATTGCTTCTGTCTTCAATTTCTTCCGCAACAATTTTTTCTCTGTCTTCGCCATTGTTGGAATCTGGGCTGGTGGAGAGCAGGCTTTCCACACGGTCAATACCGATACTTTCAATGTCTGAACTGTTGTATTGAAGCAGTAGCCACGGTTGCTGAACCTGTATGGAAAACAGGCTATCTCTGATTAAGTCCACGCTGTCCTTGCCTTGACTATCGGAATGGGGCATGACAATCTTCGTGCCAAGTGATAAACTGGCATTACTGATGTCTGATGAAAAGTCATTGATTTTTTTAATGTAGTCGGGAGCGTAGGCAATAAAGGAAGCCGATAGGATAAACACCAGCACAAAATTCATAATGGCATGAATTGCCTTTGTGGTTTCTCTCTTTATCAGTCCCGTATAGGCAACATAAACCCCAAGAACCAAAATCAAGAGTAAGAGGAATCCAACATAGAAACCCTCTGTTGAAAATCCGTTTGCACTCACACCAGCTAAGGTCTGCATATTCTTACCAATGGAATCTGCTGTAGCGGAAATGAAGTCTAAGGAATAGGCTTCCTGTACTAAGTAACCTGTCGCATTGGAAACATACAAACTGATTGTCCAAATAAAATTGGTAATGGCATATAGTCCATACATGACCTGTTTTCCAATCCCGTCCGACCAGTTCCACGGAAGCCAGCCCCAGCTATTATCCACATAAAAATCCAGTTGATAGTTTTCAAGTGGGTATCGGCTGTATTCATTTGCCACATTGACCGTATCATCTACCAAGCCCGCAGCTTGAACCACCGTTCCCAGCATGGCTAAAAGAAAAATGGCAATCACAAGTGTGAAAGCCACTGTCATTGCCACTTTACCTAGACGTTTCAGCGTCCAGTTTGATTTTATTCTGTTTACTATTGATGGTTTCACATTTACACCTCTTTTCGCACAGGTGGTCTGGTATCAAAGGCATGGAGCAGTTCTTCAAATACAGGGTGGAACTGTATCACACCGACACGACCATATAAATCACTGATAAGGCATTGCCCGTTTTCCAAATCACGCAATCGCTTCTGATTGTTTTCGTCCTCTGGGTCTACACCAAAAAAGGCTAAGGTCTTTTTAATCTCGTTAAGGTCAGTGGAACGAAATGCAAATTTTAAGCCGAGGTTATTTTTCAGTTTTTCATCTAAGAGGTCGTCTGTATTTTGGGTCACGAAATATACCCCAGCGTTCATAGCACGACCAGCCCGAACCAGCTTCATAGATAGTGTTTTTCCTTGTGCTACCTGTAAAAAGCTCCATGCTTCGTCTAAATCTACAATCTTGAAAATGCTTCGGTCTGTATGGATAAAGTCTAAAGCAAAGGTACTAATGACAATCAGCATAGCAACGGATAAAAGCTCCATAGTGGTATATTCCTCAAAGGAAGTTTCCTTGTCGGGAAGTACCAAGTCCGCAACCTGTATAATGTTCAGTTGTTTTTCTAAGCTGATAGACTGCTCCACATAACCATTACTGAATAATAAATGTGCAAAGTCATAGTCTGTAAAACTTTCGATATGGTCGGCTATACTGGTACTTAGTGGCGTATTCTCAACCCGTAATTCCTCAATCACTTTCATCAACCCTCGTACTTCACTATTGGTTACTGCACGAATGGCTTTTCTAAGGATTGGGAAGCGTTCCCCATCACGAGAGGAAATCCCCGTAAGGAATGTCAGAATATCAATAGCCAGTGATTCAGAATCTTTGGGATTTTTCATAATCACATAAGGGTCAAGTAAGCCTTTGTTTTTCTCATCAGAAGTCAGAGTGACGATATTGATTTCATGGGAAATCTCTGGCAAGGTTTCTTTCCATCTGCCACGTTCTGCTTTTGGGTCTACAATCACTGCTTGTGCCCCATAAAGCACCGCATAATAGACGATAAGGTTATTCGCAAAGGATTTACCACCACCCAGCGAACCAACAAAAGCCGACGCTAACGCATTGGTTACTGAACCCTTAACCCCTTGACTGGCAAGAGCAGGTTTCAGATAGACATTGCGTCCAGTATCTAAGCTGTAGCCAACATAAATCCCCTCATTTTCCCCCAGCATTTGAGTAGCACCAAAACCTAAACCAGCGAGGAAATCAGAGGTCACGTATTGAATATAATCATTCATATAACGCTTGCTGGCAGGTAAAAATTCTTCATGTAAGCCGAGCATATCCCCAAATGGTCGTACCAGTTTTACGCTTAAATCGTCATAAAAATCTTTCACTTCATTACAACGACGTTTGAGTTCGTCAAGATCATTTGCTGATACCCTTACCACATAAGACAGCTTGTACATAGATTCCTTGCTTTGGTCTAAATTGGTTTCCAGCTCATTCACACTTTCCAGAGCTTCCGCCACATTGGAGCTGGTTTCATTATCACTTTGCCAAGCGTGGTTATCCAAGTCTTTCAGTTCTTTCTTTTTATTGCGGACAGTAGATAGGGCTTTACGATTCGCTACAATTTCCACATTCATTGACGTATCAATCGGGAATGTAAATTGCTGTTGCTGGTAGTAGAAGATTTCAGAGGACGGGAAGTCCAGTTCTCCGACAATGCTGTTAATGGTAAAGTAAGCTACATAGACGGTTTCATCTTCCTGCTGGATTTTCAAATATCGCTGTTTTTCTTCCACCAAACAGCGAGTAGGCTTAATCAAGTCATAGTATTTAATCAGCGTTTCATTATCCAGCTTTTTCTTTGATAGATGGTACTCATACTCTTCATAGGCAGTGCCTGTCTGTCCGTAAAGGTGTTCAATCAGATAGCCGAAGTCGTCCTTATCTAACCTGCGGATTTTGAAACGACGAGAGATTTTATTTTCTAAGAGCTTTTCCATCTTCTGAAAACGCAGGATTTCATCATTACTCATACTAACAAAATCGCCCATCAGCTTATGGTTCACATCATAGACAAAATCAGACAAAGCATTTTTTTGCTTCAACGGTAAGACTTTTCATAGAAAACTCCTGATCGTTGAGAAGCAACTTAAAGCCGATAAAGAAACGGTAGTTCACTTGATTTTCGCCAATCATGGATATTAAAGCGTCTGTCTGTTGGTCGATTTTGTCATAGGCAACCGCTTTGAGCTTGCCAGTGACTTCATTTTTGGAACGCTCTTGTGCAGAACGTATGCTGGATTCTGTACTGATTTGTAAAGCATGAATTTTGCCATCACGATTTTGTGCGATAAGCTGTCTGAAAGAATCATGCACTTGTATTTTCTGTTCTGGACTTAGAAATGAGTAATTGTAAGGAACAAGCTCATAGTAAGCATAACATTCCCCGTCTTTATTCCAGACGAGATTGTTTTCAATGTATTTAATTGGATATGCCATAAAATTCACTCCTAACTGCTGTAATGGCTTCTTGTGGCTGGTTTCTGCCAAGCGTTACTTTTTTTCCTGCATAGGTCAGCTTTTGGTCGCAGTGCATAAGCAATGACAGACTTCAAAAAATCCATAAGGCTTTTTACCATCAAAAGTTTTTGTAGACATAAACCATGTGAAAGCCACAGGAATCCCAAAGTATTTGAGAAATGCTCCCTCTATCATGGAAAGAGGGGGCAAGTTGCCAAGTATCATCACTGCAAAGAGTGACACGACAAACCATGTCATTTGCGTAAAGGTTATGGGAAACGGAAGTCTAAAATCATTGATAGAATACAGTACCTTTTCCACAGACCAGATACTGGTATAGCTTCGTATTTTCTTCATGTAATCAATCCTTTCATAAAAAATAGGGGTAGCTGATTGAGCCACCCCGTAAAATAGAAAATCTGCCAGTAGTAATGTACCGACAGATTTAATAGACGATTTCAAAAATCCCATGATTGGTTGAGATAAACGTTCCTGAAAGGTCTAAATCCCGACCATAGGCTTGATAATCAATATAGTTTTGAAGACTAGCTGGTACTTCGCCTAAAGCACCCGTTTCTTCAATGTAGTAGCGTGCCACGTCATACATATCATCACAATCGGAATGAATGATAATATCCTCTTGATGTTCGCTTAGTTCTTCAATGCTTGAAAAATGAGTGAGCAGAGCAGATAGCTCCGATTGTAATTCTTCGGGTAATTCCGATACCATTTCCCATAGTCGATTGAGTTCGCCAATGGAAGTGTATTCGTCAACCGTAAAGGGTAACTCGTAGTCATGAATGGCGTATTCCTCATATTCATCATTCAAGCCGATTTTCTCTTTGACTTCCTCAAAGTCAATGGGAAAGGTAAACCACGCACCGACCAATTCGCCCTCATTGTATTTGCCTAAATTCGCAATATAGACTTGCATATCGTCCATATATTCACGTCCTTTCTTTGTAGAGATTCAAAAATCCCTACCGCACTTCGTTTGGTGTACCATTCCTTTGCGGAACATAAGAAAACCACTTATATTCCACAAAAGAACGGTTTTATTTAAGCACCAATAATGCGATTGAATAGCTCTAGTAAAATGTCTTTTACTCCAGCAGCGTTGAAGACTAAGCCAACCGCAATAATCGCAATAATTAAAAAGCCAATCAGTTTGCTAAACTCACGCTTGAAGCCAAGATACAAGCCAATCACAACGATTGCTAAAAGCACCAGTGATTGAGCGTTTGATAGAAACCAGTTATAAAGGTTTGTCCAAAATTCATAAAAATGTTCTCCTCTCTATATTCAATGAATTTGTATTTGAGTTATTTTTTTGTTGTTATCACGTCCTGTTCTTTTACTGACTGTTGCTTCAAAATCTGCTTGTGTCGGTCTGTCAGTTTCGCATGGTCGAGAATGTCTTTTACAACCTGCGTCTGGTTGATTTCATCAAGTTTAATCGCAACCTTTAAGGTCGGGGCAACTTGATGAGATAGCCAGTTCAGCGTCCTTTGGAAGGAGTAAGGCTCTGGTTTTGTGGTTAGTTTTAATCGTTCACGATTGTTCCCAATAAACCAAGCCCATTCTTCATTCAGTTTCCAATCAGAACGAGGTTTGGAATCGTCTTTATCTACAAAACGGATATACCGATTGATAATTTTAAAGGCGGTATGCTCTGGATTGTCATAGACGAGTAAATCACGGACTGCATAATAGTCACGCTCATTTTTCAATCGAATCTCAAAACGGTTTTTTACTTCTGCGTCTTCAATGGGAATATCATTTTTCTTGTACTGCTCGTAGTCCTTTTCATAGATACAGAAATAAACTTCACTTTGTAATGAACCGATATAGAGGGTGTTTCCCATACATTCCTTTTCCTCTTTGCGTACCAGTTCGCCACTGCGATAGCTTTTAAAACTGCGGAAGACGGAGATACATTCTTCCTGTTGGCACTTTTCAGTGAGTACAGGGATATTTAAAATCCCTGTCTTATCGTTAATGGCAAGGTCAAGGCGTTTCATCACACCGCCAGCCACCAAAACGTCCATAAAGAACTCATACCAGCTTCTTTGTTGTGCCAGAAGATAGCTTTCAAATTGTCTGCACCCACGACCTTTCAATTCCACCAGAACTCCTTTGTCCAGTTCATGGGAGCAAAGGACGAATATGTCGCCTAAAGCATAATGCTCTGAATAAGAATAGAAACCATAGTCCTCATGAAGAAAATAGGACAGTTTCAGTTGTAAGATGTTTTCGACCACCTGCTGTACGTCTGTTGTCGGAAAGCGAATCCTTACATAATCAAACAGCATTTCAAGGGGAGCGTCGGGATTGAAGCGTTCCAGAGCTTCCCAAAGGGACTGCTGTAAATCCTCTGATGGCTTGACTTTTCCTGTTTCAATATCGCTTAGATACTGCCTTGTAATACCAGTCGCAACAGCTAAACGGTTTTGAGATAGTCCATAAGCCAAGCGTTTTTCTTTTAAATGCTGTAACCAAGTTTGTTCATTCAGTAAAAATCCCTCCAATCAAAAAGGCGTATGTCAACTTTTAAAGCCCCATTTGACATACGCTGAAATTTTGTAAATCCCTTGTAACCAAGGATTTTCTAATGTTTTTTTGACTGTTTCCTGTCGATTTTGTACCCCCCCTGTTAGATATAGTGGGAAAAATTCAAAAAAAAGCCCTTTAAAAATAAGGCTTTTTAGATACTTTTCTATTTTTTGGTAGCTCTTTTGGTAGCTAAGTAGACTTAATCAATAAAATCATTTGATATGAGATTGAGTTTATCAGTTAGTTCGGTATCTGCGTTGGGGTATAAATGACTATAAATGCTAAGTGTTGTTTTGACATCAGAATGGCCTAATCGTCTTTGGATATATAGGGCATTTACATTATATTCATTAATAAGCAAAGATGCGTGGGAGTGTCTCAAACCTTTTGGTTGAATGTATTTAACACCAGCACGTTTAGAGTATTTTAAAATTTGGTCTCTAATACTACGTTTACGATATGGAACTCCGTCGGGCGACAGAATGAATGGTATTTTATCGACTTTTTCTTGTCTTTCTTTCCACTCCTTAAGAACCTTTAAAGTATTATCATCGAGTCCAATAGTACGCCGAGAGCTTTCAGTTTTTAGCTTGTTACGGCGCTCCCAGTTTTCACGATTTATATACTGTAAGTTGTGATTGATTGCTAGTGTTTTCTTTTCAAAGTCCACATCTTCCCAATAAAGAGCAGTCGCCTCATTTACACGCATTCCCGTAAAATAATAAAGCCAAAGGAGTGTATAAATAAAATGCTCAAAATAACTCTCTTTATCAAGGGATTGTATTACTTTTTGAAATTCATCTTTTGTCCAAAAGTCGATATGTTTTTTTGTTATTGGAATAGGACTGATATTACTTGTAGGTATTTCATGGAAAATTAACCCATACTTTTTTGCGGTTTTCAAAACTTGATTAAGTAATGCCATTTTGTTTCTTGCGTATGAATTTGAATATTTTTCTAATAAACTATTTCTATAATTTATTACATCATAAGTTGTAATTTCTCTAGGTTTTTTCTTACCAAAATATTGAATAAATTCATCAAATATAATTTGACGTCTTCGTTCGAGGTCTGGACTTGTAGTAGCATAATAGTTTGGTATAAATACTTCGTCCATAAATTGTTTAAACGTCCACTGAGTGTGCTTAATTCCACCTTTTTGATGCACTTTATTTAAAGCCCTTGTTCGTGCCTCAAAGGCTTCTTTTGCGGTTTCAAAACCACGTCTGCGTTCTTGATATGGTTTACCAGTAGCTAGGTCAACTCCAGCTTTAAAATAATAAGTATATTTCCCAGTTTTATCGTCTCTAGTAACACCAGTATATCTAGTTTTTGACATGTAGTTCCTCCAATCCAAGAATTTCTGATACAACTGATACGGGAACGGTTCCGAGCCCTTTATTGTTATAGAAATCGAAACCACGTTCAACCATAATGTGTTTTGCTTGTCGTAAAATATTATAAGCAGTCCATTTTGAGAACCCTAAGTCCATAATATCTTGTACTGTCATAGTGAGTTTATCGTTCATAAAATATCTTCTCCTTTACTAGTAAGTTCAATGAATTCGCCTATTAATTGTTTTAATTCATTGTTTAATCGTGGTGTTTGTTTTTTAAGTGCATCTTGAAGCTCTAAAGAAAATGAGTTACTATCAAATGCTTTTAGGTGTTTTCTAAGCCTAGTTTTTTTGACTCTTATAGTGTTAGGTTTTAGATAGGGAAATAATTCGGGTAAAAGAGCTGGTGCATGGAGAAAGATATAAGCAAATGCCTTGCTATCATCTGGAACACTTGAAAGACTAAAAAAACTAAAATTCTCTAATCGTTTAGAAATCTCTGAAATGGTTTCTGCGTTTATAGCCTTTGTTCTAAGTTGAAACTCCAACCGCCACCAAAAAGGTTTACTCTCGATATTCAATTTATCGGCTCTTTTATGACTTAATACCTCTATGTTCTTATCGTATAAACGTACTTGAACATTACTACCACTAGCACCCCAGTATTTACTTTCTATGTTTCCTCCTCTACCATAGAATATTTTATGACTAACTCCACCTTTGATATGTTGTAAAAAGACTATTTCTGGTCTGTTAAAGATATCAAAAGCAAGGTCTAAACGTGATAGTCTAACATCTAATCCATTTAATCGAGCATAATTCATAATCTGTCTCCATACTTGAAGACCTCCAAATTCTTTAAGCGAGTTTGGGTTAAAGTCTAAACGTATGACTTGATAACCACCATAGGTTGATAATTGGAAGAAAATTAGATTAATACTATCCTCATTTATCATTTTATAAAGTGTAAAATAATCTTCTCTTAGATTTGCTTGAATGCTAAATTCTTGAATAATAGAATCGATAGAATTTCTTAATTCCCAAAATATACGTCTTAGTGAACAGTTTTCTCTATCAAGGATTACTGTTAGTCGGTCAATACTGATATAAATAGATTTTTCTAGTTCTGATAAATCTACTCGACTTTGATATTCTCGTAGTGCTTGAAGGTTATTTTTCATCTGTAACGCCTCCTTTCTATAATTGCTAAATGCGTAGGTCAATGTTACTATTGAGTTTTGCTGACGACACGTTACTTAGGACGTTGCCTTAAGTGTATCTGTTTGCTGGCTGTTAGAAACGCCAGCTTTTTCTTAGAGATTGAGAGAACTGCGTGCTTCGGGCGCATTGCCTTCGGCTTGCGCCCTTGCTCTTGTCTCACAATCTCCAAACTAGGCGAATGGTAGAAGTAAGTATTGCCAATTTCTCTGACATTTACTGTATAGAAGCCATAATATCCTTAGACTAGCCATATTTCGCTTCTTATGGACTTTTTATTACAATTTTGGTATAATCAAATTGGTTTTAAACGAAAGCCTCAGAATGCTTTGCAGAGCTTTCTAGGGTGTTTTTTCATATTCATAAGCGGACTGGTATTACCTACAATGTATATCTTTTAGTTATATAACCAAAATGGTTATATAACTATGATACAACCATTTTGGTTATAGGTCAATAGAAAAGCGAAAGGAATTTTAAAATGTTGAAAGATAATATAAAAAAAGCCCGTCTTAAAGTGGGACTTACTCAATCAGAAGTTGCTGAAAAGTTAGGTGTAGCTCAAGCCCAATATGCTAGGTGGGAAAATGGAGGGAGAAATCCGAAAGATGAAACAGTAGAAAAATTAGCTGAAATCTTTGGTACGTCTTTTGAGATTTTAAAAGGACGTGATGACGGACTAGAAGAAATTGTTAGTTTATTGAGAGAATATGAATTGACAGAAGCAGATAAAAACAAAATTATTAAAACTTTAAAGGATTTATTACATAAATAAATCAAAATAATGTGGTAGTTGGAGAGCACAAAGTGAATAATATCCGGGAGCAAAAAAAGCAAGCTAAAGGATTTATTAAACGCTGGGAAAACCGTGGCAATGAAAGACAAGACAGTCAGTCATTTTGGCTTGATTTGCTCCAATCTGTTTATTGAATTGATAAATGAGAAGATTAAAGCGTTGTAGGAAAATAGATATTTTATGAGGAGGCGAGGCAACTTGAAAGAATATATTGTAAGTTTGGAAAAAGAAATACTCAAATCTGAATTTGAGGGGGTGTTTTTATGTCAACAATTAAAATTGAAAACCTTACTTTCTCATATTATGGCTATGTAAAACCTGTATTTGAAAATGTATCATTTTCATTTGATACGAACTGGAAAACAGGACTAATAGGAAGAAACGGAATTGGGAAATCAACACTATTTAAGCTGCTTCTAAACCAAGAAGTTTATAAGGGGAAAATCAGCAAAAGTGTTGACTTTATTAAATTCCCACCCAATTTAAGTGATACTTCAAAATTAGGGATTGAGTTATATAGAGAACTAATATCAGATGAGGAAGAATGGAAATTATTTAGAGAACTTCATTTGCTAAAGGTAGATGAGAGTCTTATTTACAGAAAGTTTGAAACGCTTTCTAAAGGAGAACAAACAAAAATCCTTTTAGCTATTTTGTTTACAAGAGAAGATGGTTTTTTACTTATAGATGAACCAACAAACCATTTAGATATGGACGGAAGAAAAATTGTCAGTGAATATCTGAAAAATAAAAAAAGGTTTTTTGCTTATATCACATGATAGAGATTTTTTAGATGGTTGTATCAATCATATTATTTCTATTAACAGGAATTCTATTGATGTCCAATCAGGAAATTTTACATCGTGGTATGAAAATAAATTGATGAAAGACCAATTTGAGATTAGTCAAAATGAGAAATTAAGAAAAGATATTAAACGATTAAAAGAAGCTGCAAGACAAAGTCAAATTTGGTCTGATAAAGTTGAAAATACTAAAAACGGCGTGAAAGTATCAGGTGTAAAACCAGACAAGGGGCATATAGGTCATCAGTCAGCTAAGATGATGAAAAAATCTAAGAATTTGGAGAATAGACAAAATAAGGCAATAGAAGAAAAACAGAATTTACTAAAAGATATTGAAACAAAGGAAAGTCTATTATTGCATCCGTTACATCACCACAAAAATCCTCTAATATCAGTTTGCGATTTATCATCATATTATGGAAAAAAGCAGATATTAAGTAATATAAGTTTTGATATAAAGCAAGGTGATATAGTGGCTATATATGGGGGTAATGGTAGCGGAAAATCAACCTTGATTAAAATTTTATTAGGTCTAAATCACGAGTATTCAGGTGATGTAAAATTAGCAAGTAATTTAAAAATATCATATGTTCCTCAAGATACATCCAATTTAACAGGTAGCCTAAACGAGTATATTCATAAGCAAGGTGTTGATGAAACATTGTGCAAAACAATTCTTAGAAAATTAGATTTTGCAAGAGAATTATTTGAAATAGATATGAAGAACTATAGCGATGGACAAAAAAAGAAAGTTTTAATTGCTGTAAGTTTGTCAAAGTCAGCTCATATATTTATTTGGGACGAACCACTGAATTATTTAGATGTAATATCAAGAATACAGATTGAGGAAATTATAAAAGAAGCAAATCCTACACTCATATTTGTGGAACACGATAAGAGGTTTGTAGAAGATATAGCGAATAAAATAATACGATTATAAACTAAATAATATCTTTTAGTTTGTCGAGGTAAACCTTTTTAACAATAACCTTATGCTATTGTTAAAAAGATTGAAACTCAGTAATAATGTATATTACTAAAAATCATATTAAAAATAATTCAAATTTATTGGTAGCCTTTTGGTAGCTAAACAGACAAAAGTTAATATCTTCATAAAAAAATACAGTTAGAGAATGTTGATTTATCAGCATTCTTTTTTATTTCAAATAGTTTCTCGGAATTAGAAACGGGGGGTTAAGTGCTGGCGTGGCTATTGCCACACCAGCCAGCAAGATCAGTCCACACCTGCGACTTCCGCTTCGCACGTCGCCTGCGTGGACTGTCTGCTGTTGGATAACTTTTTAATTTCCTCCAAGAAATCATATCCTTTTGGTACAAGGGGAGTATAAAACTCTGATATGACACTTGTTCCTACATCAACATAGCCACGACCTTTGATTCGCTTTAAGAAGAAATCCTTTTGTACGTCACTGCCAAACATCATGCCATAGCCCATTTCAGACATACGACCTAAAGCCACTCTGAAATTAAACTG
>CAKMOM010000052.1:0-8044 GCA_927910965.1 uncultured Streptococcus sp. | reverse complement strand
AAAAAATTGCTCAAAAGTTGATTGAAAAGACTTCTATGACCGATATTGCTCATCAGTTGGCCATTTCAACTTCAACTGTCATCCGCAAGTTCAATGACTTCTACTTTGAGTGTAATTTTAGACATCTGCCTGAGATTATGTCTTGGGATGAGTATGCCTTTACCAAGGGAAAGATGAGTTTCATTGCGCAAGATTTTGATAAGCTCAATATCATCACTGTTCTTGAGGGTAGAACACAAGCCGTCATTCGAGATTACTTTCTTAAATATGATAGAGCCGTCCGATGTCGAGTGAAAATCATTACTATGGATATGTTTAGCCCTTACTATGACTTGGCTAAACAGCTTTTTCCAAACGCTAAAATCGTGTTGGATCGTTTCCATATTGTCCAACACATGAGCCGTTCTATGAGTCGTGTGCGTATCCAAATCATGAATCAGTTTCATCGAAAATCTCATGAATACAAAGCTGTCAAGCGTTACTGGAAACTCATTCAACAGGATAGTCGTAAACTTAGCGATAAACGTTTTTATCGTCCTACTTTTCGTATGCACTTAACCAATAAAGAGATTCTTGACAAGCTTTTGAGCTATTCAGAAGACTTGAAACACCACTATCATCTCTATCAACTCTTGCTTTTCCACTTTCAGAATAAGGAGCCGAAGAAATTCTTTGGACTCATTGAGGACAATCTAAAGAAGGTTCATCCTCTTTTTCAGACTGTCTTTAAAACCTTTCTAAAGAACAAAGAGAAAATCGTCAACGCTCTTCAGTTACCCTATTCTAACGCAAAACTGGAAGCGACAAATAATCTCATCAAACTTATCAAGCGCAATGCCTTTGGTTTTCGGAACTTTGAAAACTTCAAAAAACGGATTTTTATCGCTCTGAATATCAAAAAAGAAAGGACTAAATTTGTCCTTTCTAGAGATTAACTTTTCTTCAACCCACTACAGTTGACAAAGAGACAATATTTCTAGAAATTAGTCTTCTTACCTAATCGATTTATCACATCTTATTCAACATACCATAGAATCTACTTTTCAAAAAATACAACAACGGCCTTGTACCTCTTAAAATGAGGAACAAGGCCGTTGTTTAATATTTCATTGTCCACTTAACAATGAACAGTTCATCTTTTGACTAAATTTTTAGTCTTCTTTTTCTTGCGAACTACAAGTCCAAATCCACTCAATAGTCCAAGAAGTCCTAGAGAGGCAAGAGTCGCATTTGATTCCGTTCCTGTATTTGGTAGTACATTTTGAAATTCATTTGACTTAGCTCCGTTATCAATAGTATCTGTAGTATTTTCATGTTTTGCATTCGGAGTAACTGAATCTGGAATTGGAGTTGAAGTTGTTGGTGCAGCTGTATCTTGACCAGGATTTCCATTAGCATCAGCTGTGACTGGCGCAACTGGAATTGGAGTTGTTAGCGCAGATGTATCGGGACCAGTATTTCCATTAGTGTCAGATGTGACTGGGTTTACTGGAATTGTATTTGGATTTGTACTTCCACTTGCTTTTCTGAAAATGTAAGTCATTACTGGTTCATTTTCATCAATCACAGTTCGTACAAATTCATATCCTGAAATTGATCCATGTTCCGCATCCTTTTCATTGCCTGTCTTAAGGGATGGTTTCAATACATTTCCATCTTCATCAATCCATCGAACCTCAATCAGTAGCTCTGGCAATTCAATTGAATCCGGTAATACGACCATTTCAAAAATTGTTACTTTAGGTGGAGTTGTTGCATTAGGAACTTCCACAGCTGGTTTACCTGGATTAGTAGCCGTACCTGTACCTGGTTTTTCTACGTCTGGTAGATCACTGTTCGGCACTTTACCTTTACCATCTGCGTCTGGGACTTCTACCTTAGTTCCTGGTGCGTATGTTGAACTATCTTGTTTCTTCAGTGTTGCTGTATCATCACCTGTCTTAGGATCTTGTTCTAACTCTACTTTTGCTTCTTTCGATTTCCCATCAGTTCGAACTGTTATAGGAGTCACCTTACCCGTTTTTGGATCAACTTCATAAGTTGTAGTGTTGATAACTTCACGACCTTCAGGATCTTTAGAGCGTTCAACCTTAGTTTTAGCCCCAACCTTAACTATTGTTTTACCAGCTGGGGTGACGACTGGATTACCAAGGTGTTCTGTGATATGACCGTCCTTTGGATCTACATCGTAAGTGGTTGTAGTAACTGCTTTACCTTTTTCACCCTCAGTACGCTGATCTGGTGTACCGAAGTCACGAGTATCATCTTTTTCATAAACCACTGTGGGTTCAATCGGGTTTTCTACTATTTTGTCTTTGGCACCAACTTTAACGACTTTTGGTACCATTTCCGTTCTACTAACAACCGGTGTTCCATCCGTTACTGTACCGTTAGTTTCATTAACAAGTGTTGATGTTGTTGTTACTATCTTACCTTCAGATCCATTATTAGTAACCATAGTATTTCCTACATCTTTAGTTTTATCTGCTTCATACCGTGTTGTTACCGGAATTATTTTGGTTACGACTTTGGATTTGACGCCATTTGGACTGACAATGTCTTGCCTAACGGTTGGAATAAGGTCTCCTGTACTTTCATTCACTTCGTAAATTGTAGTCTTCTTAGCAACATCATCGACTTCTTTGAGGTATTCAACCTCATCCTTAGCTGGAACTTTGACCACTGTCGGTTTTGATGGAACTACTACTGCCGGTTCTTCATGTGGAATGAGGCTACCATCTGTAGGATTAACCGTGTAGGTGGTGGTTACTGTACTTGTTCCTAACGTACCAGCTGATGTGATTTTTACTTCACCTTTGGCTCTTGTGGCGTCTTTCTCGTAACGAATACTTGGCTCTATTGGCATAACGACAACCTTAGCCTTGGCTCCATCTTTCTTGAACACTTCCTTTTTCTCTGTTGGGGTAAGGACACCTGTGTTTGGATTGACTGCGTAAGTTGTAGTATTCTTAACAATATCATCGCCTTCTTTGAGGTATTCAACCTCATCCTTAGCTGGCACTTTGACCACTGTAGGAGTTGAAGGTTTGATAACTGGTTGACCTTCATGTGGAATAAGGTTGCCATCTGTAGCATTAACTGTATAGGTTGTGGTTACTGTTCTAGTGCCTGAAATACCAGCTACTGTGATTTTTACTTCACCTTTGGCTCTTGTAGCGTCTTTCTCGTAACGAATACTTGGCTGTATTGACGTAGCGACAACTTTAGCCTTGGCTCCATCTTTCTTGAACACTTCATCAAGTGTATTTTTTGTAATCTGACCTGTATCTGGGTCTTTCATACTAACAGTTGTTGACTTAATGATGTCATCTCCGCGTTTACTATATACAGCAGTTTCTCCAACTTTTTCTAAAGATTTAACTGTTGTAATTTTTTTATCTTGATAACCTGTTTCATCTAAGGAAATTCGTTTCCCAGATATAAACTCTGATCGTCTATTAATCATATCGGCTTCAAAATAAGAACGTGAACTATGACCTCCGCTTGTTGGTCCAACATTGATAACAACATCACTATCATTGCTGACACCTTTTCTTATCGTCGAATCATTATCAACAATATAATGAGTCATTTTCCCTGACTTAGCTATTTTTTTGCTATCTAAACCTTTTTGCCAAAATTCACGACCAGAAACCAAACTCGTCACTACTTTTGGGGCATTAAATGTTGTTCCTTTTTTTAATACATTATTATAAAAGTTTTCTATAAGCCAACTGTTCTTTAGGAGACATGACTCTGCTGTCAGAATATGCCAACTCATAGGCTTCAACCATTGCCCGTTGTACTAAATATCCTCCTAAAGAATGTCCTGTTAAATAAAGATTGGTAATGCTCTTATCTTTAGCTAGTTCGCGCATGATATTTTCTGCATCTATCCCCTGTTGAGGATTTCTTCCAGTTCCCAGAGTGATATCTGCTTTAATATCTTTCACATCACTTGTTCCACGAAAGGCTAATACTTGTGCAGTTCCATTTGGTAAATATAAGAAATCACTCTTCGTCTCATACAACACAGCATCTAGTCCACTGGAGGTATGATAACTTTTCTTCCTCTCCCAATAAGGTCCTAATTCCTTATTCATCATCATATATTCATAACGTGGTTTACGGTCACCATTCTTTTTATATAACTCTGACTCTGTTAAAGGTTTCTTATGATCCAGCACTCTATCAATATAATTATCATCACGGTAGGACAATTCCATGAACATAATCATATCGCGCTCACTTACATTCCATTTTAATTTTTCATCTGGCTTTTCGTTACTGTCAATAATACCATCACCATCAGTATCTTCTAACATAGGATGACTATTGTAGCCTACATACTTTTTCCCGTCTTTTTCATAAATATAAAGTTCTTCTTTATCCTTCAAGTAGTCATTATCTGTATAGGCTTCTGGACTTAACTTAGGGCCGTTTAACAATAAACTATCAAGCTTATTACCTTCTGAACCGATTACTCCTGCTTTTATTTGCTTAGCATACTCATCAGTTAATTCATACTTTTTAACATCGGAAGGATTTGATGCTGCTCTCACCGCTGGAGTGCTTGATCTGTCTTCACCCGCCACGGAAGCCCTGGTGGTCAAGCCATTATTTTCCTTATCCCCAGATGTAGCGGGGTCTGTAGTCCTTGTAGATCCTATTGGAGTATCTTTTGGGGCTGGACTGGAAAGATCGCCTCGATTTTCTGGTGAATTTTGAACCTCTTGTTTTTTCTCCACAGTAGGGGTCGAATTCTCCCTTTCAGAATTAACTCCTATCTCTGTTGCCAAATTATTTTCCGTAGAAGCCAGTACTCCCTGAGATGGTGTAAACAGGGTAATTCCTATTAATACCGAAGCCACTCCAACAGAAAACTTTCGAATCGAAAAACGTTGACGTTTATTAAAAATATCTTTCATTTTACCAACTTTCTTTCTAACTATTTTTTTACAAAATAGAGGATTCTAATATTTTACATTGACAAAATACTAAACCGTTTCTTGACTAAAATTTTAGAGCTTTTCCTCTACTTTGTCCTAAACTATCGCATTGATTTCTAATCATAGAAAATGGATTGCTTAATATTACTAAAATATCAGTAAAATATAAAAAAAATGTAAATATTTCACTTCTAACACTGCCATTATACCATAAAAATTCATAACACTCATGTATTAAAAAAAAGTTTATTAAAAAGCCTTTAAAATCAAAAAACACATAATATCAAGTATTAAAAAAAACTTGATACTATGTGTTTTATTGTGAGAAGATTTACTTCATTTTTCCTAGAATTGAGTTTTCGCCCAGTCTCGTCAAATCTAAATTTTTTTCTTCTTTGATATCAATAACAATCTCTTCTGATTCATCAAGAGTTTCGGCTTTTTCTTGCCATTGCTCCTTGAGATTATTGAATCGATCTTTTGATGCTTCTGTCGCTTGACGAGCACATGATTTTGCTTGAGTAAGTACACTGTCCACAGTGATTTCACCTGACTCAACCTGTTCTTTGGTTTTAAGAACAAAATCTGTGGCTTGCTCCTTAACTTCTGTCAGTTTTTCACAGACCTGCTCCTTAGCATACTCAGGATCTTCTCTCAAATCATCCAGAAAATCTTGAGCCTGACTGCAAACTTGCTTGCCCTTGTCACTTGTTAAAAACAAGGCAAGAGCTGCACCTGAAACGGTTCCTAAAAGGATTGAGGATAGTTTACCCATAAGAATTCTCCTTTTTTATTTTTTGAAAAATTTACTTGCGACACGTAGGGCTGACAAACTTGCACCAGTCTTGAGTGTTTTTGAACCAGCTGATGAAGCTTTCTTACTCAAGACACGCGCATGGTCATTGAGGTCTGAAACAGATAGAGATAAATCTGCAACAGCGCTAAAGAGTGGATCAATCGTTGCCACCTTAACATTGATATCATCTGCCAAGACATTGACCTTAGCCAGCAATTCATTGGTATGATGCAAGGTCACATCCACATCTGAAGTCAAGGTTTTAATCGTCTTCTCTGTTTCATCAATAACACGACCAAGTTTTTGTACAGTAATGATTAGATAGACTAAAAAGACAATCAAAGCAAGGGCTACAAGAATATATGCAACTTCTAACATTTAGTTTTCCTCCTCAGAAATATAGTAAGGGGCTTTCTTTCGATTTTGATAAAAAAATGATAAAAATACCGAGACCGATAAGAACAACCGAAAGCCATTGAGACACTCGAAGTCCAAAGAACATGAGGCTATCTGTCCGCATGCCTTCGATGACCATTCGACCGAAACCATACCAAATCAAGTAGAAAGCAGTGATATGACCTCGTCTGAGACTCTTCCATTTTCGTCTAAAGATCAGAATCAAGGCAAAGCCAAGCAGATTCCATAGAGACTCGTAAAGGAAGGTCGGTTGACGGTAGCTTCCCTCAATATACATCTGGTCACGGATAAAGCCAGGTAGATAATCCAGATTATCCACTGCTGCACCATAGGCTTCTTGGTTAAAGAAATTGCCCCAGCGACCCAAACTTTGGGCAATCATGACGCTAGGCGCCGCAATATCTAGGAAATCCCAAGTATTGATGAGTTTACGATCAGCAAAGATATAGAGTACAATAGCCCCAGTTATCAAACCACCGTAAAAAGCCAAACCACCATTCCAAATGGCAAAAATTTCTCCCAAGTTCTGACTATAGTAATCAAAACGGAAAATAACATAATAGAGACGTGCTCCTAAAATAGCCAAAGGAAAAGCTATCAGGATGAAATCTAAAATATCGTCTGGTATGATCTTCTTTCTAGGTGCTTCTTTCATGGTCAAATAAACCGCAAGAATCAAGCCTGTCACAATACACAAGGCATACCAACGAATGGCTAGAGGGCCTAGATGAATAGCAATTGGATCAAGCATTAGGCACCTCGTTTTGAGCAATAAGATTGGTCAAGCGTTCTTCGAACAAACGAGTCGCATCAAAGCCCATTTCCTTGGCACGATAATTCATGGCAGCAGCCTCAATCACAACAGAAATATTACGACCTGTTTTAACTGGAATACGAATACGAGGAATAGATACGCCAGAAATTTTAAGTTCCTCTGCATTGTTTCCAAGACGATCAAAAGTTTTATGTGTATCGTAATTTTCCAAATAAACAGCCAACTGGACTTGTGAAGAATCCTTGACGGCACTCGCACCGTAGAGGCTCATAACATCGATAATCCCAACCCCACGAATTTCAATCAGGTGTCTCAAGATTTCAGCCGGTTCACCCCAAAGGGTAATCTCGTCCTTGGCAAAGATGTCTACGCGATCATCTGCTACCAAGCGGTGACCACGTTTGACAAGCTCTAGACCTGTCTCACTTTTACCAATTCCACTATCGCCCTGAATCAAGACACCCATACCATAGATATCCATCAAGACACCGTGCACACTGGTACGTTCTGCCAAACGAGAATCCAAATAGCTAGATAACTCTCCAGACAATCGACTGGTCGCGTACGGCTAGTTAAAATAGCAATCTTACATTCTCTAGCTGCCTTTAGCATCTCCTCAGGAACCACCAAACCACGAGCAACAATAACCGCAGGTGTCTCAGGTAGAAACATTTTTTTCAAGACTTGGTAACGGTTGTGAGAGGACATCGAAACGAGATAGGACCACTCCTTCATTCCCAAAAGTTGAATCCGCTCAGGCGTATAATAGTCAAAATAGCCCGTCATTTCAAGACCAGGTCGCGTAATGTCCGCGGTATTAATTTCCTTTTCAAGTAATTCTGGTTCGCCATAGACAATGTCTAGTCTAAGCTTTTCAATCACTTCTTTTACTAAAACCGACATCATTTCCTCCTTCAATCGAGTTCTTTTTACTATTATATCAAATTGTCCTTAGAAGTTTCAGATTTTTGCAGGCTTTGAAGTATTTATTTATACTCAATGAAAATCAAAGAGCAAACTAGGAAACTAGCCGCAGGCTGTACTTGAGTACGGCAAGGCGACGTTGACATGGTTTGAAGAGATTTTCGAAGAGTATTAAAAGAAAAA
>CAKMOM010000051.1:0-19158 GCA_927910965.1 uncultured Streptococcus sp. | reverse complement strand
TATTCTGCATATTCCAACATCTGTCCTTGACGAATCAGCTCTTCAAACTCTTCACGAGTACGGAAGAAATAATCAACTCCGTCCACTTCTCCAGGACGTTGTGCGCGTGTCGTCATCGATACAGAGTATTGAAATTGGTTTCAGAACTCTCAAAAATCTCTCTTCTAACCGTTCCTTTTCCAACCCCTGAAGGACCAGAAAAAAACGATTAGTAAGCCTCGGTCTGCCATTGTGTCTCCTTTTAGTCAGTCTGTGAAATAACATTTCTAGAATAATGGCAAAAAGCCAGATTATCCTTTACAGTCTTTCTATCTAGTGTAACAAAAAAGCAGTAATTTTTCAACTGCTCTTTCTTATTTATTTAGCATAATCTACTGCACGAAGCTCGCGAATCACGGTTACCTTGATATTTCCAGGGTAATCGAGATTGTTTTCAATTTTCTCACGAACTTTGTGAGCCAAGATTGTGACTTTGTCGTCTTTGATTTGTCCTGGATTGACCATGATACGGATTTCACGTCCTGCTTGAAGGGCAAAGCTATTCTGTACTCCTTCAAAGCCGTTCGCAATTTCTTCCAAATCATGAAGACGTTTGATGTAGCTTTCAAGAGACTCACTACGAGCACCCGGACGGGCAGCGCTCAAAGCATCTGCTGCAGCAACAATCACTGCAATGACGCTTTCGGCTTCGACATCACCGTGGTGGCTAGCAATTGTATTCACCACAACTGGATGTTCCTTGTACTTACGAGCCAATTCCATACCGATTTCAACGTGGCTACCTTCAACCTCACGGTCAATGGCTTTTCCGATATCGTGAAGGAACCCTGCACGACGAGCAAGAGCCGCATTTTCACCAAGTTCGCTCGCCATGATACCAGCTAACTTAGCAACCTCAATCGAATGACGTAAGACATTTTGTCCATATGAAGTACGGAACTGCAAGCGACCCATGATTTTCATCAAGTCTGGATGAAGGTTTGGTGCCCCAATTTCATAGGCAGCAGCCTCACCGTATTCACGAATCTTATTGTCAATCTCTTGACGGTTTTTCTCAACCAACTCTTCGATACGAGCTGGGTGGATACGACCATCCTTGAGCAACATTTCCATAGTCATACGGGCAATTTCACGACGAATCGGGTCAAAACCTGATAAGGTCACCACTTCTGGTGTATCGTCGATAATCACATCGACCCCTGTCAAACTTTCAAAGGTACGAATGTTACGACCTTCACGACCAATAATGCGTCCCTTCATAGTATCGTCTGGCAGGTGAACCGTTGAGTTTGTTGACTCCGCCACATATTCACCAGCGATACGTTGCATGGCTTGAACCAAGATGTCCTTGGCCATTTTGTCAGAACGTTCCTTGACCTCTTGCTCAGCTTCACGAATGCGGCTAGCAATCTCCTTGGTCAAGTTTTCCTCTGTCTGAGCCAAGATAATATCTCGTGCTTCTGCCTGAGACAGGGCACCAATACGCTCTAGCTCTGCTTCTTTTTGTCTTTCGACTTCCTCTAATTGCTCTTCACGCGCATCAAGGTTTTTCGCTCTATCAGAAATACTTTGTTCTTTTTGTTCAAGTGTTTGTTCTTTACTCGTCAAATTGTCGTCCTTACGGTCAAGGCTAGTAGCTCTCTCTGTCAAACGACTTTCGATTTGTTTGAGTTCTTGACGTTCTGATTTGAATTCAGCGTCCACTTCTTCACGGTATTTTCTGGCTTCTTCTTTGGCCTCCAATAGTGCTTCTTTTTTAAGAGACTTGCTTTCACGTTTAGCTTCATTAACAAGTAAATCCGCTTCACGTTCAGCTTGTCCACGTAAATTAGTTGCTTCTTGTTCAGCATTTAAAAGCATCAACTCTGCAGCTTCCTGAGATGATTTCATCTTGGCTGAGATGCTGACATATCCAATGACTAAACCAATGATGACGGCAAAAACAGCAATCGCAAGCGACATGATTTCCATGTTTTTACCTCATTTTATTGTTATTCCGAATGACATACATTCTTTTACATTCTACCATAAAAAAGTGATTTTCACAAACCTAAAATAGAATATGTTTTGGGGAAATTGGAACACATTCACAAAAATAAAATTGTTATTTAGAAATAGTAGTATAGTAGAGACTTGAGAAAAAGCCTACTTTTCAGTAGACTTAGTTTATTTCTATTCTAATCGGTACTCTTCCAAAATTCTGCTCTGCTATACTTGGATTTCCCAGTTGGTAAATCTGGTCTGCCTTTTGGGTCATAGCATCCCAAGGTTCTTTGCCAATTCGGCTGACTAGATCGACCTGCCCTTTCAAAGACTTGAGATGTTGCCTGCCTTTTTCAGTAAAGCCAAGAACATGGATGCCTTCTGGCAAGTCACTTTCTCTAGCCTGCACCAAGATATAGGTCAAAAGGCGTCTGACACGCGCCTTGGTGTAACGTTTGGTCGCAACCGCCTCAATCAAGTCTTCCACAGACTGGACTGTCTTGATGGTCTCTTTAATGCGCACAGCCATTTCTTGATTGACCTGATAGATGGTGGTTATGTCGGGATTTGACAAGATTTGATAGCGGAGCAAAGGAAAATAGTCTTCCCAGCTCACTTTACTGGTCTGCTCAAATAGGGCAACAGAAGGCATAAATCGTTCTAAGAAATCTTTGTCCCTTTGGTGCTGACGGAGGGCTGTCGCCGAGGCGAAGTCCACATCCTGGTCCACAGAATGGTAACCAGCCCCCTGACGCTGAATCGGATACAGCTTGATATTTCGTCCCGCAACCGCCTTGGCATAGGCCAAAGCAAGAACATGATTGGGTGTATGGCCTGAAAAATCAAGACCAGCAAATTCCTTCCACATGGCTTGGGTTTTCTGGGGATAGGAGAGAGAATCAGGCAGATTTTCCACAAAATTCTCCATCTCTCTACCTTGCTCTGCGTATAAGTCAGCGATTTTTTGATAATCCAGAACTTCTTCTGTTCCAAAAGCGAGGCTATCAATACCCAACCGAGCCAAGATATCCACAGCCCCTTGGCCAAAGAAATCCGCCGCCTGAACACTGACTAAAAAGGGCAGTTCCACTACCAGATCAGCACCATTTTCAAGCGCCATCTGGGCTCGTGTCCACTTGTCCACGATAGCAGGCTCGCCTCTCTGCATGAAATTCCCAGACATGGCCACAATTTTCAACCCCTTCGTCTGCTCAAGCAGGTATTTGTGGCCATTATGAAAAGGATTGAACTCCGCGATAATACCCGTGATGGTCATGATAATCTCCTACTTCTGCGCCACAAAAAACCAACGGGTGCTGGTTTCTGTTGGCTCTTTGTCTTCAAAGTCCGCAAAGAGTTTGAAGGATTTGAATCCGGCCTGTTCCAGCAAAATATCATAGGTCAAGACCTCATAGGTTCGCTCCTCATGCACTTCATCGTGGCGACTAAAGGAACCATCCGCTTCCTTGACAAAGAAAGTCAACTCATGAACGATAGAGTGAGGCGCCGCATCCTCATAGGTATCCCATAGCATGGCGAAATCTTCTGCATTTTCATGATAAGAATAGCCTGGAAAAACTTCGTCTGTCTGGTAGGTC
This sequence comes from uncultured Streptococcus sp., assembly GCA_927910965.1. Taxonomy (GTDB): domain Bacteria; phylum Bacillota; class Bacilli; order Lactobacillales; family Streptococcaceae; genus Streptococcus. Next base: position 15,577 of record CAKMOM010000051.1, on the reverse strand, counting down.
GAATGCACATCAAAGATGAAAACTCCATCTTCATTAAGGGCATTATACACTTCCTTAAAAACATCCCCTACTTCCACCTCATCCTGCATGTAGCAGATAGAGTCCGAATAACAAGTGACAAAGTCGTATTGACCTACCTTGGACAAATCCAACATATTGCCTTCAATAAAATCAATCTTTTGTTTGGCTGAAGCCGCTCTCTTCTCCGCAATCTTCAGCATATCTGCGCTCAAGTCAAGTCCAGTCACATCAAAACCAGCTTGAGAAAAGCGTACAGACTGGATGCCTGTCCCACAAGCCAATTCCAAGAGTTTTTTTTCTCTCCTTTGTCTTAGGCAAATGACCCAGAGAAAAATCCATCCATTTATCATATAAACTATCGTCCATGACCGCATCATAGACCGCCGCAAAGGTTTCATAAGTTGCCATAATCATGATACCAAGAGCCTCCATGGCAAACACCACTCGCCCTATACCTTTCTATCCATTTTTTCTAAAATAAGCAAAGAAACCCAGTTGGCTACAACTGAGTTCGTCTTCTAAGCAAGAGCTTCTGAAATATCTACTGACTCCGCCTCATGCCATAGCTTTTCTAAGTTATAGTGGGCACGCATTTCTTCTGAAAAGACATGCACGACAACAGAGCCGAGGTCTAGTAGGACCCAACCTCCAGCTGCATCTCCTTCGACATGACTGCCTTTAAAGCCTGCATCGGCTACTTTTTCACGGATATTATCAGCGATAGCGTCCAACTGACGGCTATTCATTGAACTAGTAATAACAAAGTAGTCAGTCACGCTAGTCAAATCTTGGACATCAAGTGCGAGGATATCCTCCGCACGTTTCTCATCAGCCGCTTTCACGACTAGTTCTAGTAATTCTTTTTCGTTCATTTAGTCCTCTTTCTAGAAAATATGCTTGTAATCTAGGACATCTGCAAAGCGCCCCTCCCAAATGCCCTCATAAAATTCATTTATCGTTTCTGCTGGAATGTCTTTCCCATCAAACGTTGTGCAAGTTCCTTCTGGAATAATAAGCTGATAGCCATATTCAAAGGCAACCTTGACAGAGGTATCCACACAATATTCTGTCTGCATACCACATAAAACTAATTTTTCAATCCCCTGTTTATCCAAGTATTCTTTTAAACCAGTTTCTTTGAAAATACTGTTATACTTCTTCTGAAAGACCTTTTCATTAGGTTTTCGACTTAAAAGCTCAGATAACTGCCAATCTTCTGATGTTTGAGCTTCAGCGTTCTCAATATGTTGAACATAGACAATTTCAATATTCTTGCTTCTAGCCTGGTTTTGTAAATAAGAAATTTTTTCCAATAGACTATTTGTCTGAAAACCAGTTTCCACTAAAATATTCTGAACATCAATGATTATAAAAGCCGTCTTCATTTAGTCCTCTTTCAAATAGTGCACAAAGGCGTTATAGGTTTCAAGGGTTTGGGGATAGATAGAGAATCCCTGATGAGCTAGATGCTCCACGGTACGAGCTGTTTCGTAGGCCACCGCCTTATTAAGCGATAAACTTGCAATCTCACGTGCCACATCTACTCCTGGAAAGGCACGATTGTGCTCGATATAGTCTGCGACGTAGATGACTTTATCTAGGTCTGTCATCTGACCAGCACCGACTGTATGGATTTCAATGGCTCGCAGGATTTCTGAATCATGCAAATCCAAATCTTCCTGAATCTTGTAGATGCCAACCATGCCATGCCAGACATTATTGCCCCAGTTTTTGAGATCAGGATCCAGCTGATAACGGTCAATCAGGTCTAGAAATTCCTGATCTGACAGCTTTTTAGCGTAGTCATGAAGAAGGCCTGCTAGTCCTGCTTTCTCGACATCTACTCCAAATCGTTGGGCTAGTTCTATGGCTGCACGCTCCACACCCAAGCAATGGGTTAAGCGTTTTTCAGGTAAAAGCTCTGTCATTTTTTCCAACAAAGCCTCGCGAGAGCAGTTGATATAGTCTTGATAGGCCATCAGTAGAGCCCCTCCTTCTCGATGTAGTCTAGCACCGGCTGAGGCAGGAGAAAGTTGGGTTTCCGACCTTGGGCAAGGAAGTCCCGCACCATGCTGGATGAGATATCCATGAGAGGCACATCCACCCAGATAACTGGATAGGAAGTTCCAGCCTTGTAGCGTGGGCGCTGAACCCCTACAAACTGAACCATGTCGACCAGCTCATCAATTCGGTACCACTTAGGCAAATAGTCCACCATGTCGGCCCCGATGATAAAGTAATAATCCGTATCTGGATACTGCTCTGTCAAAATCTTCATGGTGTCGTAGGTGTAGGAAATGCCCTTGCGCTCTAGCTCGATTGTTTCAATGGCTAGCCCTTCAATCCCCTCAATCGCCAATTCAAGCATCTTGAGACGATGGTGTTCAGGGATGGTTTCCTTTTTATCTACGTGAGGAGGTTGGTACTCAGGCATGAGCAAAACTTGATCCAGTCCTAACTGTTGCCGTACTTGGTCAGCAACAATCAGATGCGCATTGTGAACAGGGTTAAAATTCCCCCCTAAAATCCCGACTTGTTTGCGTTTTTTCTCCTTGATTTCTGGCTCCAACTCTACCTTGGTAAAGGGAGTCAATAGTTCGATTGCCATAGGCTAGTCTCCTTTATTTCTCTGTAAAAACAGTTATTTGGAGTATAGTTTTTAGATTTCTTTGACTTTCTTAGAAATCTTGCGATTTTCTTTCTTGCTGGATTGTTTAAACAAAATCAAGATTCGTCCGATTTTTTGGACTGTATCCACACCAATTTCTTCTTCCAAGATTTCAGCTACTTCGTGGATATTTTCATCGGTGTTTTGCAAAAGAGTAACCTTGATCAATTCACGGGCGTCAAGTGCCTGACGAACGCTGGTTTTGATTTGGTCGTTAAGTCCATTTTTACCGATTTGGATGATGGGTTTGAGGGTGTGTGCCTGACTGTTGAGGAAGGCACGTTGTTTTGATGTTAATGACATAATTTCTTCCTTGTTTTTTTGATAGTTATTTTAGGTGGTGAGGGACGGTCGGAACTAATTTTTCAAAGATCTCATCTTTGAAAAATGGATTTCCTGACCTCACAATTGAGCCTAGGTCTCAATTATGCCCCTTACCAATCTAACGATTGGCAATCACACCACGGCAATAACTATCTTTTTATGAGCTCACTTTGTTCGCTCAGTGATTTCATTTTAAATAATTGCTTTTCGTGTGACGACTGCGACGCCTTCTGGTGCCCAGACGGCGACTTTTGCTGTGCCTGTTACGCGAATCCAGCCTAGGCCTGAGATAACTAGGTCTGTCTTGTCCTTAATGTTAAATACATGCTGAACTAGTTTTGGAAAATCTTCTTTTTCCTTGCTATTTGGTGGTGTCAAAAGCGTTCCGAGGTGCTTATCGTAGAAAGCACTAGCTCCTTCAAGCTTGGTACGATGCAATTTGAGTTCATTGTCAAAGAAGGCAGTGAAACCTTGCTTTTCTCCTGATATAAAGTCAAAGCGTCCCAAGCCACCTAAAAATAGTGTTTGCTCTGGATTTAGCTGGTAGGTTTTAGGTTTGATTTCCTTTTTGGGGCTGACATACTTGAGATTTTTGGCCGTCAAGTAATGGGCCATTTGGTGACGGTGGATGATTCCCGGCGTATCGTAGATATAAGATCCGTCATCAAGCGGAATCTCAATCTTGTCCAAGGTTGTCCCTGGGAAGCGCGAAGTCGTAATGACATTCTGGTCACCCGTTATTTCTTGGATAATGGCATTGATAAGAGTTGATTTTCCAACGTTGGTTACCCCAACTACATAGACATCACGACCCTTACGGTAGTGTTCAATCTTGTCAATGACTTCCTTAATAGCATGTTTGTTTTGGGCTGAAGTTAGGACGACATCCACAGGACGAATACCTTCTTCGTGGGCACGCTCCATGAGCCACTGGCTAATCTTGCCTAGTTTAACAGACTTGGGCAAGATATCTTTTTTATTTCCCACCAAGAGGACATCATTGCCCGAGACAAAACGTGGCAAGCCTGGGATGACAGAGCCATTAAAATCAAAGATATCAATGACATTGACCACTAAGGCATCACTGTCTCCCACCTCGTGCAAGAGCTTGAGGAAATCATCGTCCGTCAACTGGACATCCGTGATTTCATTGTAGTGGCGGAGACGGAAACAGCGTTGGCAATAGACTTCTCCAGTCTCCAAACCTTTTTCAAGTGCTGACTGAGGAGTAAAACCAAGACCAGCCTTGTCTGTCGTCTGAATGGTTGCTCCACAACCAATACAGAGAATTTCTTCCATAGTTAAATTCCTTTTTTATATGTAATCGGTCCATACTTTTCAGTGATTTTTCGCATGACACGACGCTCACGAGCTCGGTTAATCTGCGTTTTGATCGAGTCATGTTGGACCAAGGGTTTGACTAAAATCGAGCGAATGCCAGCACGGTGGGCTGCACGAATATCTGTCATGAGCTGATCGCCAACCATGACCACTTCGCTTTTATCATAGTGGAATTCCTTCATGGCACGGTCAATCCCAAATGTGAAGGGCTTCAATGCCCAATAAACGTAATCAATCCCAAACTTCTCAACTGCTCGTTGGACGCGTTTCTTAGTGTTGTTTGAGACTACGATAATGCGAATGCCCGCGTCCCGAAGATCATGTAGCCATTGCTTCATTTCTGGTGTCCCATCAGGGTTGTTCCAAGCAATGAGGGTATTATCCAAATCGACCAAAACAGCCTTGATTCCCTGCGCCTGCAGGCTTGGAACTGTCAGATCATAAACTGCTTCCACAGCAAAATCTGGCATATAGTTTTCAATCGCCATTCTGGCTCCTTTTCTTAACTTTTTTTCGCAATTTTCCTTAGCAACAATGACAGGACAATCCACAACCCAGCACTAGCTAAACTGATGTAGAGCCAAGCATGGGGCTCATCTGTTAAAGGTAGGGGAACATTCATTCCGAAAAAGCCTGTCACTACTGCCAAAACCGCTAGCAAGACTGAAATAATGGTCAAGGTTGTCAAATTATCATTCAGGTTGTTGTTTAGGATGTTATTGTAAGATGCTGAAAGTTGTTGGAGGACTTGAGAAATCAAGTCTGTCATGGATACCAGCTGATGAGCCTCAATCATGGCATCATCAAACTGTTCTCTCTCAATTTCGTTAAAACTGCGATAGAGGGCATGCCCTTGGATATGTTCCAGCAACATGCGATTTTGCTTGGCAGCCGCAGTAAGATAAACCATACCGGTCTCCAAGTCGGAAAGGGCAAAAAGGTTTTTCTTAGTCGTCCGCTGGCGCAAGAGCCCATTGACCTCGTCCTTACTCTTGTCCATCTGCTCGATGACAGGATAGTAGGCATTGCTGATGATTTCCAGACTGGCAAAGAGAAACTTGTAAATCGAAAGCGTGTCATGACTCTCCAGATAACGGGTCATCTGTTCAATGACATAGGCGTTCTTGGTATTACTAATGGTAATCAGGCGACGATGTTCCACGATAAAGGTCATGGGAAAGGCTTCGTGGTATGCCTTATCCTTTTTCAAGTTCAAGACATTGTAGATAAAGGTCACAGTCCCATTTTCGCGGTGATAATCCATGTGGGCACGCTCATTCCTATCCAGTGCGTACTCAATGGTTTCCTTGTCCAAACCGTAGATTTCAGAAAGGTCCTCTAGTTTTTTCAACTTGTCCAAATCTAGGTTAATCCAGGTACAACCATTGCCCAACTGTTTTTCTAAAAACATCTTCTCTCCTTTACCAAACTCTTTCTATTGTACCATAAATCTGCTAAAATTTCAGGCCTAGTCTGTACGAGAGAAATTGCTGACAACGGTGATATTTCGATTGGGAACGAAGTGCAGAACCTGGTCTTCTCCTCTGAGTTGAGTCGTCCGAATGCCGACGCTGACGACCTTGCCCGATACAGTAATAGGACCATTTGTCAAAACGACCTCATCTCCCACATCCAGTTGACGTTCAAAGAGAATGAAAAAGCCATTGATGACATCAGACAGAAAGCCTTGGGCTCCCATACCAATAGCCACCCCAGCAATCCCAGCACCTGCCAGCAAACTAGAAACTGGCAAACCTAAAATCGACAAAATACAGTAAAGTAAAAAGAAATAAAGGGTATAATTAAACACATTTTCTAGCAGGCGTGAGATGGTTTTCTGACGCCCGACATCATGGTGAGACATTTTTAGAGAAGGTTTAACAATTCTCTGCACCATGGTATGAAGCAGTTTTTTAGCTATGTAGAATAGCAAAAATAGAAATAACAGAGAAAGTACCTTGGTTAAGATATTTTCAATAATCGTTGTTATATCAAGCTTATTGAGGTAGGTTTGAATAAATTCTTTCATAGAAAACTCCTTTCATTTATTATACCATACTTTCACAAGTGATGAATCTCCATAAATATTCAAAAATAATAGCAAAAATAGACAGAAAATTCTTGATTTTAGTTCATATTTATACTATAATCATAAACATTACACAACTAAGGAGATTGTTATGAAAAAAATCATTCATGCTTGGAATAAGGCAAGCCTAATCAAACGAATTTTGATTGGTATGCTTGTTGGAGGAATCCTAGGACTAACACTTCCTAACATTTCAGGAATTGGTCTACTCGGAGATCTCTTTGTTGGCGGTCTAAAAGCCATCGCACCTATTCTAGTCTTTGCCCTAGTTGCTAACGCCCTTTCCCAACATCAAAAGGGACAAAATAGCAACATGAAACGGTTATCTTCCTTTACTTGGTAGGAACCTTTGCAGCGGCACTTGTTGCTGTCCTAGCAAGCTTCATTGTCCCTGTTGAGATTACCTTAAATAGTACCAATACAGAAATCGCACCACCAGATGGGATTGGTCAGGTTCTCAGCAACCTCTTGCTCAAATTGGTTGACAACCCAGTCAATGCCCTCGTTACTGCTAACTACATCGGTATCTTATCTTGGGCAGTTGTTTTCGGTATTGCTATGAGAGAGGCCAGCAAAAATAGTAAAGAATTGCTGAAAACCATGGCTGATGTGACTTCTAAGATTGTTGAATGGATTATCAACCTAGCTCCATTTGGAATCCTTGGTCTTGTCTTCAAAACCATCTCTGATAAGGGAATCGGAAGTCTAGCCAACTACGGAATCTTGCTTGCCCTCTTGGTGACAACTATGTTCTTTGTGGCCTTAGTAGTCAATCCATTGATTGCCTTCCTCTTTATGAAGAGAAATCCTTATCCTCTCGTTTGGAAATGTTTGCGTGTCAGCGGTGTAACAGCCTTCTTCACTCGTAGTTCTGCTGCTAACATCCCTGTCAACATGAAACTATGCCATGACCTCGGACTGGATCCAGATACCTATTCAGTTTCTATCCCACTCGGCTCTACTATCAACATGGCCGGGGCAGCGATTACTATTAACGTTTTAACCCTTGCTGCAGTAAATACTATCGGAATTCCTGTGGACTTTGCAACAGCCTTTGTCCTCAGTGTGGTAGCAGCTATCTCTGCCTGTGGTGCTTCTGGTATTGCGGGCGGTTCCCTCCTTCTTATCCCAGTTGCTTGTAGCCTTTTTGGGATTTCTAACGATATTGCCATGCAAGTTGTTGGGGTTGGATTTGTGATTGGAGTTATCCAAGACTCATGTGAAACAGCCCTCAACTCTTCTACAGACGTCCTCTTTACCGCCGTTGCCGAATACGCAGCAGCCTGTAAAAAATAACTCATAAAGGCAAGCCTGCTCAGGTCTTGTCTTTTCCGCTTTTATACTAACCTACTAGGAAATCCATATGTCTATTAGCCAACGTACGACAAAACTCATCTTAGCTACCTGTCTTGCCTACCTTCTTGCTTATTTTCTCAATCTCTCCTCAGCTGTCTCGGCTGGGATCATCGCCCTCTTGAGCCTATCCGATACTCGTAGAAGTACCTTAAAACTGGCCCGCAATCGACTCTTTTCCATGCTCCTAGCTCTAGCTATCGGTGTTCTGGCTTTTCATTTGAGCGGATTTCATATCTGGAGCCTTGGCCTCTATCTAGCCCTTTATGTGCCTCTAGCCTACAAAATGGGCTGGGAAATTGGTATCACACCAAGTAGCGTTTTAGTTAGCCATCTCTTGGTGCAAAAATCAACCTCTCCAGATCTTCTAGTCAATGAACTCCTTCTCTTTGCAATCGGTACTGGATTTGCCTTGCTTGTCAATCTCTACATGCCTTCACGAGAAGAGGAAATTCATCACTACCACACATTGGTAGAAGAAAAGTTAAAAGATATCCTCCAGCGCTTCAAATATTATTTATCCAGAGGGGATGGACGCAACCGAGCACAGTTGGTTGAAGAATTGGACACCCTTTTGGAAGAAGCCCTCAGACTGGTCTATTTGGATCACTCAGACCACCTCTTTCACCAGACTGATTACCATATTCACTACTTTGAGATGAGACAGAGACAAAGTCGCATCCTGAGAAACATGGCCCAGCAAATCAACACCTGTCATCTAGCTGCCAGTGAGAGCCTGATTTTGGCCCAACTCTTTTCAAAAATTGCCGGTCAACTGAGCCAGACCAATCCTGCTTCTGATTGCTAGATGAAATTGAACGTTATCTGGAAGTCTTCCGTAATCGCAGTCTGCCCAAGACAAGAGAAGAATTTGAAACCCGTGCCACACTTCTTCAACTCCTACGTGAAGCCAAAACCTTCATACAAGTAAAAGTTGACTTTTACCAAAAAATATGGACAGTAAAAAAGAAAACTTCAGACCAATCACAAAAGGTGAATATCTGAAGTTTTCTTTTATTTATAAGTTATTACCATAAAGGTTAATAGTAAAACGAATAAAGCCAAACTCACCAATAAAGTAAGCACCTTGACCAAGGTGTTACTCTGCCAATAGCTTGGTTTACCAATATTACTGGTAGCATCCATGGAAAATAGTTGATTTTGACGGGGTTGTATGGTTACCAATACAATCAAAGCAAGAGAGAGGACAATAGCTAAAACAATCAGTATGTCAATCATAAGCCTACCTCAAAATTCCTAGCAGTGTAAAGAGTAAACCAATCAGAATCATTAAACCCAAGATGAGTGAAAAAATCTTACTAATCTTTTCCCCTCGGGTTTCTTTTTCCTTCTTGATAGGTTTTTGTTTCAACTCCTCCATGCGACCTTCAACGTCTTTGTAAAATAAATCTTCGTCTGACATGTTAGCCTCCTAAAACAGTTTGCATGGTTTCCTGATATCGCACCAAGTCAACATAGTTGGCATGTCGGCCTTGTTTGCCGAGTGCCTGACGCATTTGCTCAACATCTGAGAGGGCCAGTTTAATGGTCTCAACCAAAGCAGAAACTTCACTACTCTCAAATAGATGATCAGGAGCGATATAGAGTCTATTGTGTACCGTTTGGTTAAATCCAAGAATTAAGAGATTGTGCTCAAAGGCCTGACGCACCGCCTGCAACAACTCATTGCTGTGATTGATATCTAAATAAATATCCGACAGTTGATACAGCTCCTGAATCTTCTGTGGACTAGCATTCTGGTAAAGGACCACATTAGGATAGCGAAGCATGTCTAATAACTTAGAAGACATCTCTGTTACCGCCGCGATGCGGAAAGTGACATCAGGCAAGGCTTCTACGATTGCTTCCACTTGCTCAATCTGATCTGAATTAGTCAAGATTAAGGCATCTCTTCGAAGGAAATTATCACGTTTGAACTGATAATGGTAACCCAAATGCACAAACTGATCATGGTATTTCTCGTCAGTTAACTCTAAAGCGCGCTCATAAGTCGCCTTATTTGGAATGATGATTTTCTTAGTACGCACATCATCACTTTCCAAAATCAACTGCATATTGCCTGGAATGGCATCATAGAGAGGTTCCTGCCAAACCAAAACATCTGAGCCAGACTTATCTGGATGATGGAAAGAAACCAAGAAAGGAGTCGCTAGAGTATTAAAAACAATCTGATGCTTATCTAGCCCCAAATATTGCAAAAAGAAGGTGATAAATTCTACTCGATTAGCAAAGTAACGCATGGATTGATCAGGTAAGGTCAATAAGATATCACCTGTCACATGGTTTTCCAGTAAAACTTCCTGACCATTGACATCTTGGTAAACCGTCATGATCGGCTCACTATCAGCACTATAGGTCGTTGTCGCAAAGCAAGCACCAAAACGATTATAATGTTCAACCTGGCGTACTCTTCCTTCCAAGTCTTTCCAATCTATTTGTTTAACCAATCGAGCCTGCATTCCCTCAGCATAATGAATAACGGCTCTCTCCTGTGTCATATCTTCAATACGAGCAGACTGATTATTTCCTGAAATTTCCCAAAAAGCTGGGACAGGAACTTGGTTAAAATAGAGAGGTTTTCCCTTTTCATATCCTAGATAATAAGTAAAAGGAGATACTAGACCTTCAGGCAGAAAACCATCTGCATCGATGACTACTCCAAGTTGAGACAGTCCAGTAGCCACGAGACTTTCATGTAAATCTCGACTTTCCTGACTATAACGATCATAAAGTTCAATCATGGAGCACCTCCTCTACTGTTTTCTTCCACTTTTCTAAAATTTCTTCGGTTAAGAAGCTTTCTGCAATCTGGTAAGAATGGGCACGCATATCCGCCAAACGATTTTCTTGATACAGTTGACAAATCTTAGCTGCATAAGCTTGCTTGATTTGATCCTCCACATGGTCAGATGAAATTGGAATCAGATAACCATTTTGCCCATCCTCTATAAAAGTCTGATTCCCATAAGGCACATCAAAACCAATTAGAGGAAGGCCTGAACCAATAGCTTCCATCAAGGTCAAACCAAATCCTTCACTGGTAGAAGCCGTCAAATAGACCTCATACTGGCTATAAATCTGCGAAAGTTCGGCATGTCCTTTGAGTTGGATATAATCCTCAGCCTGATGAGTTGCAATAATTTCTCTAAGCAGAGAATCTTCTCCACCGCTACCATAGATATCAAAGGTTAATTCAGGGATTTCCTTGCGCGCCTCAATGACTGCCTTGACTAACCAATCAATGTGTTTTTCTTTGGCAAGACGTGAAGCGGTAATCAAAGAAAATGGCTTACGTCCCTGACTTGACTCGGTCAAGGAATCAATACTACCTACAGGAATGGTAACAACCTTTGGTCGGTGATGTGTATATTTAGCAAATTGCTCTTGCAACACTTCATTCTGTCTATCAGTTGATACGATAAAGAAATCAACCTTATCTGCATTGGTAAACTGATAGTCATAATAGTTGTTCCAAAGGATATAGTCCTCATTTGTAGCATTTTCACTATAATGTTCCGCATGGACAACTACCGCTAGATGCGCTACCTGCGCTTCCTCAAACACAACCTGACCAATGCCTGTCTCCCTATCAAGAATGACCAAATCAGACTTGTTCAAATTCAAGGATTTCATAAAAGCACGCATGAAAGCTTGCTTTCCATAGAAAATCTTATCCTTAAAACGATAAACTTCTTCCTTGCCTTGATTCATCAAGATATCATAGGCTGGAGTCCCGTTTTCATTGTAAAAAGTTCGTTGGTATAGGACTGCAACATTGTCCTTGGGAGCAAAATACTCGCTACAATAACGCGTATAAGAAAAGTAATCCTTACGAATCAGTTTTCCTTTAAAGACATACTCTGCATGTTGAACCAAGTCCTTACTCTCATCCACCAAATAACAGGTGACAAACTTATCTTGGTCAGAAAAGAAGATACGTAAAACCTTGCCATTTTTTTCTCTGTGACTTTCAACGCCACCAAAGTAAGCCAAGACATCATCCACTGTCACGCTAGCCGGTGCAATCTTGATGTCTGTAAAATGATTATAAAGCCAAATCACTTGATCATCATCAAAACCAATATTGGCTGTTAAGTGCTGAATATTATCAGCTAAAATCATATCTGTAAAGATAAACTTAGAGGACAGATTTAATTTCCGAAAAACACCAGCACGGTAGGCTTGGGCGTATTCAACACCACTACTAGCCCATCCAAGTCCTAAATTTATATTGTAAATTGTCATATTTTCCTCTTTTTATGGGAAATGAGTCATAATCTCACCCTTAGGAGTAACTTCAACCAGGCCCATCAGGAGATTACGCACCATATCCGCACGGATTTGTTCTTTCATAGCTTCAAAGCCCGCGTAGGCTTCTTGATAATACTCTACGATCGGGTTTTTCTGACTAGCAGACTGACCACCGATAGCCATAGATAACTGTTGTAGATAGTCTACCTGCTCTACCCAGTTGTCATCAATAGCCTTGAGCATAGAAAGTCGTAAAAACTGTTCATATAAGCCATGTTGATCAAGCAATTCTTTCTTTTCAGAAAGTTCTTTATCAATCACCTGCTTCATAAAGCTACGAACTGCAGTTTTGTCAGTTACATTTACATGATCTGGAACCTCTTTAACATGAAAACTAATATTGGTCACAAGAAAATGGAAGAGTAACTCTCGGCTTTCATATTCTGAAGAAGTCACTTGATCTATGTAACTAGCAATGATTTCCTCTACAACATCCTCTAAGTCACGAGAACCATTTATTAGACGATTACGCTCCTTGTAAATCATATCCCGTTGAATATTCATACTTTCAGCATATTCTAGAGTCTGACGACGTGCCGAACGTCCAGCACTATCACTAGCATTTTGAGCCTTTTCGACTAGCCTTCTGTATTTACGACCTTTCAATACTTCTGGTTGAGTCATATCTTGAACTTGATAGTCTTTGTACTTTTTATGAACCCAAGATGGACCAAATTTCTTGATAACATCGTCCTCCAAGGATACAAAAAACTTACTCATACCAGGATCTCCCTGACGACCAGAACGTCCACGAATTTGTAGGTCGATCCGCTGACTTTCCATCCGCTCAGTCCCAATAACAATCAAGCCCCCAAGCTCTGCGACTCCTTTACCAAGTTTGATATCCGTACCACGTCCTGCCATAGAGGTAGCCACTGTCACAGCCCCCATCTGACCTGACTCGGAGATAATCTGAGCCTCACGCGCCGCATTATTAGCATTTAGGACATTATGGGCAATCCCTTCACGAAGCAAGAGTGACGAATAGAGTTGAGACATTTCAACTGAGCCTACAAAAACGAGTAGGGGATTTCCCTTAGCATGGTATTCTTTGATGTATTCTAAAGACGCATAAACTTTCTCTGGTAAAGTCACATAGAGATTATCTGGATAATCAATCCGTTGTCTAGGACGGTTGGTTGGAATGCGTACTACAGACATATTGTAGGTTTCAATAAACTCTTTTTCTGCAACCTTACCTGTCCCTGTCATACCAGATATCTTATTAAACATTTTAAAAAGACTCTGATAGGTGATGGAGGCCATGGCCCGCGTCTCTGGAGATAATTTGACATGTTCCTTGGCTTCAATAGCCTGATGGAGGCCTCCCTGTAGTTTGGTCATCTCCATTAGACGCCCTGTCCCCTTATCCACCAGTACCATTTCATCCCCACGAATGACATAATCCTTGTCTTTGGTAAAGAGTTTATGGGCTCGAATAGCATACACTAAATGGCGAGCAAAAACCGCATGTTCTTCTTTGTAAAAATGATCTATTCCTAAAAAGCTTTCAGCAGCCTTAGCCCCCTTGGTAGTGAGCCAGACCTCATCCTTCTCTTCCTTAAAGATATAGTCTTCCCCCTCAACCAAAGTCGTTACCAGCGTATCAATAATACCGTAGTGATTAGACTGAACACGCGGAGCTCCCGCAATAATAAGAGGTGTCTGAGCGCTGTCCAATAGGATATCATCAATCTCGTCAATAATAACGTAATCAAAAGGACGCAAAAATTTTCCTTCCTCATTTGAGGCCAGATTATCATTTAAATAATCAAAACCTAAATTACTATTAGTTGTATAGATGATATCTGATGCATAAATTCTTTTTTTCTCTTCTGACGTCAATTCCTCTTTTGGATCATCTGGAAAAGGGACTCCAATTGTCAAGCCCAAGAAGCGGTAAACTTGTCCCATCTCCTCGGCATCGCGTTTGGCTAGATAGTCATTGGTGGTAATCAGCATGGTTCCTTTACCTGTCAGGGCATTGAGATAAACAGGCATAGTGGCTGTCAAGGTTTTCCCCTCACCTGTATTCATCTCAGCAACATTTCCCTGATGAATAACGATTCCACCCATGACCTGGACATCATAAGGGAACATTCCCAGTACGCGCTTATCTGCTTCACGAACAACTGCAAAAGCTTCTACCAATAGGTCATCGAGAATTGCGCCCTTAGCAAGACGTTGGCGAAATTCCACTGTTTTTGCCGCTAGTTCTTGGTCTGATAGATACTCCATCTTTCTTTTAAGAGCATTAATCTTTTTTAGAATCTTTTTAACTTTTCTAAGTTGAAAATCTTGATAAAAACCTTTAAACACGATTCGTCTCCTTAATAGAAAAAGAATAAAATTCTAAGGACTCAAAACCAGCACTTAGAAGGGAGACTTGGTAGGTATAGGTATCATCAGGATAGGTAAAATCAAAGACTTTCATTTTTTCAATTTTATCTTCAATTACATCACCATATCTATCAAAAAAGGTAATCTTTGTATAAACTCCATTTGTAGGATGGCATTCAAAATTCATGCATAATTGATAATCCTGTTTTCTTTTAAGCAAAGGAAGACTGGGCTGAGTTCTAAAGGCTTGATAGTTCACATTAGAAAACCATGTTTTTAAGATTTCTCCTGATTTTACTAAAGGATTATAAATACTTATATGGTAATCTGAATGATAGGTAAGACTAGTTCCATACATGAATGTCGCTCCTACTGTTTCCCACTGAATACCTTGTCTTTGTTTAATAATCATTGACCACCTCTTCCAAAATCTGATTCCAAAATCATACGATAAAAATGTAGAAACCAAATCACATTGGTATTCGTATCATCATTATGTCGCCCATCCGTACCTTTAGACAAAATCTTAGCCCCTGTATGGCAAAGATGTTCTACTAACTGATCGTAGGCTTTGCTGTCCATATCTTCATCCTTCATATAGGACAAACCAAAAATTGTCTGGGTGAAATCAGCCTTTTTAAAAACATTCCAAAATGTCTGATCCAAATCTTCCATATGTTGGGGACTAACTCCGCCCGTCTGATGTCTCAGAACATCAAATCCTGTATTAAATACTCCTGGTGCCTCTAAACGTCCTCGTCTTGCAATAGTCCCAATATTAGCTAATGGCTTCCCGACAATAACTGCAGGTGGTTCAAAAGCGGCTGCATAATAGAGAGACGGAAAAGTTCCCATAGAAAGACCAGATAAAATCAAATCTTTAGATGTCAAACCAAGATAATCTAAGTAGTATTGAATTGTTTGTTTTACCTTACTTTCTAATTCTTGACTACCAAGATAAAAGGCTCCTCCCTCAAGACGAGGATCTGAGAACAGAAGAAAAGGGCATCCTAAATTTTTCATCATCAATATCCTTCAAATCCCTCGGCAGGACGAAAAACCGGCAAAATAAACAGCTAAAGGTGGCTTAAAATCACCCGGATGGAAAA
>CAKMOM010000050.1:0-7647 GCA_927910965.1 uncultured Streptococcus sp. | reverse complement strand
ATTGAAACAGATTGGCTATGATTCTGCAGACCTCAACTTTGCCTACTTTGATATGAAAGAAGTGGTCTACAAGGATGTGGAACTGGAGTTGGTCAGCCTTCCTTTCTTTGCAGATGAGAAAATCGTGATATTGGATCATTTTGTCGATATCACGACTGCTAAAAGCGCTTTTGACAGTTATGATGAGCTTAAGTCGTTTGAGGAATACCTTGATAACCCCTCGCCAACAACCAAGTTGTTGATCTTTGCGGAAGGAAAACTGGATAGCAAAAGACGGCTGGTAAAATTACTTAAGCGTGATGCCAAGGTTTTTGACGCAGTAGAAGCCAAAGAACAAGAATTGCGCCAGTATTTCCAAAAGTGGAGCCAGAAACAAGGTCTGCAGTTTGCTAATCATTCTTTTGAAAATCTTCTCGTCAAGTCGGGTTTTCAATTTAGTGAAATTCAGAAAAATCTCCTCTTTTTACAGTCCTATAAGGAAGACTCTGTTATCGAGGAAGAGGATATTGTTAACGCAATTCCCAAGACCTTGCAGGACAATATTTTTGATTTAACTCAGTTTATTCTGACTAAAAAGATGGACCAGGCGCGTGACTTGGTTAGAGACTTGACCTTGCAAGGTCAAGATGAAATCAAACTGATTGCAGTCATGCTAGGACAATTTCGAACTTTTACTCAGGTGAAAATTTTGTCAGAGTCTGGACAAACAGAATCTCAGATTGCAAGTAGTCTAGGAAGTTTTTTCGGACGCAATCCCAATCCCTATCAAATCAAGTTTGCGCTGAGAGATTCACGAGGACTTTCCTTGAGCTTTTTTGAAGCAAGCTATTTCCTATTTGATTGAGACAGACTATCAGATTAAGACAGGACTTTATGAAAAAGGTTTCCTTTTTGAAAAGGCACTCTTACAGATTGCTAGTCAGGTAAATTAACCCTATTTGAAAAACTTTTTAACCCGCGTCAGGATTATCTTGTCGTGGGTTTCTTGCTGATTTGCTTATTTTATTAGAAAGTATTCAGTGATTTCTTCATCTATAAGCAAAAAACTTGAAAAAAGTGAATGTTTGCGTTATCATTTCATATAGAAAGAAAAAGAGGTATTACAGATGGCTATTATCTTACCAGATCTTCCATATGCATACGACGCTTTGGAACCATACATCGATGCGGAAACAATGCACTTGCACCATGACAAACACCATCAAACTTATGTCAACAATGCTAATGCAGCTCTTGAAAAACACCCTGAAATCGGTGAAGACCTTGAAGCTTTGCTTGCTGATGTAGAACCTATCCCAGCTGATATCCGTCAAGCGCTTATCAACAATGGTGGTGGACACTTGAACCACGCTCTTTTCTGGGAATTGATGACTCCTGAGAAAACAGCTCCATCAGCAGAACTTGCAGCAGCAATCGATGCAACATTTGGTTCATTTGAAGAATTCCAAGCAGCCTTCACTGCAGCAGCAACAACTCGTTTTGGTTCAGGATGGGCATGGTTGGTTGTCAACAAAGAAGGTAAACTTGAAGTGACTTCAACAGCAAACCAAGACACACCAATCTCAGAAGGTAAAAAACCAATCTTGGGCTTGGACGTTTGGGAACATGCTTACTACGTGAAATATCGCAACGTGCGTCCTGACTACATCAAAGCTTTCTTCTCAGTGATCAACTGGAACAAAGTAGATGAATTGTACGCAGCAGCTAAATAATGATAGTTGGAGGGAAGAATTGTTCTTCTCTTTTTAAGGTTATATTATTTTGGTCTGACAAAATCGTCAGACTTTTTTCATTTTTATGAGAAACGTGCTAACTGCTAGAAATTATGGTAGAATAAAGTATTAAGTAATCGTGGAAAAAGGATATCTATGCGAAAAGAAATTGCACCTGAATTATACAACTATAACAAGTTTCCTGGTCCTGAGTTCATTTACACGGGGACAAGGTCGAAACGGAAGGGATCGCTTTTCTTGGTGGAAAATAGCAAAGATGCCTTCAATGTGACGGCTTTTAATCAGCGTTTTTCAGAAGTCTTAACCAAGTTTGATTATATCGTGGGAGACTGGAGCAATGAACAGCTTCGCCTACGAGGCTTTTACAAGGATGACCGAACAGAAGAAAAACTTGAAAAAATCAGTCGTTTACAAGACTACCTTTTAGAGTATTGTAGTTATGGTTGTGCCTATTTTGTCCTAGAAAATGAAGCGCCTAAGAGAGCATCATTTGATAAGAAAATGCGTAAGAAGGAAGAAGAAACACCTTCTAGAAAAGGAAAGAAACTAGCTCAAACCAAACGAAAACCGAATGCAGATAAGAAAAATAGACGTCGTCAGAAAGACCAGCATTCTCAGAAAGAGGATAAGGGACAACGTCATTTTGTCATTCGTCAGAAGTGAGTAGAGAATAAGGAGAAGAAATGAAACCGTCAATTTATAGTTTAACACGTCAAACCATGCAGGAATGGGTTTTGGAGCAGGGAGAAAAGAAATTCCGTGCAGATCAAATCTGGGAATGGCTTTACCGAAAACGTGTCCAGTCATTTGAAGAAATGACCAACCTTTCCAAGGATTTGATTGCTAAGCTCAATGACCAGTTTGTAGTCAATCCCTTGAAACAGCGAATCGTGCAAGAATCTGCTGATGGGACAGTTAAATATCTTTTGAATTGCCAGATGGAATGCTGATTGAGACAGTACTCATGCGTCAACACTATGGTTTGTCAGTCTGTGTGACCACTCAGGTTGGCTGTAATATCGGTTGTACCTTCTGTGCTTCTGGTTTGATTAAGAAACAACGTGACCTCAATAACGGTGAAATCGTAGCGCAAATCATGCTGGTTCAGAAATACTTTGATGAGCGTGGTCAGGACGAACGCGTCAGCCATATCGTTGTCATGGGGATTGGTGAACCATTTGATAACTACAACAATGTCTTGAATTTCGTTCGTACCATCAATGATGACAAGGGGATGGCAATAGGTGCTCGTCATATCACGGTTTCAACTTCAGGTTTGGCCCATAAAATTCGTGATTTTGCTAATGAAGGGGTTCAGGTTAATCTTGCGGTTTCCCTTCACGCACCCAACAATGAATTGCGTTCAAGCATCATGAAGATTAACCGTGCCTTTCCGATTGAAAAACTCTTTGCGGCTATTGAGTACTATATTGAGACAACCAACCGCCGTGTGACCTTTGAGTATATCATGCTCAATGAAGTCAATGACGGTGTAGAACAAGCCTTGGAATTGGCTGAATTGCTCAAGAACATCAAGAAATTGTCTTATGTAAACTTGATTCCTTATAACCCAGTTAGTGAGCATGACCAATATAGCCGTAGTCCTAAAGAGCGCGTCCTGGCCTTCTATGATACACTTAAGAAAAAAGGGGTCAACTGTGTTGTTCGTCAAGAACATGGTACTGATATTGATGCAGCTTGTGGACAATTGCGTTCTAATACAATGAAACGTGACCGCCAGAAAGCAGTCGCAGTAGTCAATCCTTAATGATGAAGAAAACTTATAATCATATTTTGGTCTGGGGAGTCATTTTCTATAGCATTTGTATCGTTTACTTTTGCTTTACTCCTCAAGAACATTCTCCCGTGGGAGTGGAAACTCCAGGTATTCAGCATCTTGGACGCCTGGTTTTTCTTTTGACTCCTTTCAATTCTCTCTGGAAACTGGGTGAAGTGAGTGACATAGGACAATTATGTTGGCTTTTTCTACAAAATTTCCTCAATGTCTTCTTGCTTTTTCCTCTGATTTTCCAACTCCTTTATCTCCTTCCAAACTTGCGTAAGACAAGAAAAGTGATTTTTTTCAGTTTTCTAGTGAGTCTTGGAATCGAGTGTACGCAGTTGGTCTTGGATTTTTTCTTTGATTTTAATCGCGTCTTTGAGATTGATGATTTGTGGACCAATACCTTGGGTGGCTATATCGCTTGGCTCCTCTATAAACGATTACATAAAAACAAGATAAGGAATTAAAATGAGTATTTTAGAAGTTAAAAATCTGAGTCACGGTTTTGGTGACCGTGCAATTTTTGAAGATGTGTCCTTCCGTCTCCTCAAGGGAGAACATATCGGTCTGGTCGGTGCCAATGGTGAAGGGAAATCAACCTTTATGAGCATTGTGACTGGTAAAATGCTGCCAGATGAAGGGAAGGTTGAGTGGTCCAAATATGTGACTGCTGGTTACTTGGATCAGCACTCCGTCCTTGCTGAAGGACAGTCGGTGCGTGATGTTCTCCGTACGGCTTTTGATGAGCTTTTCAAAGCTGAAGCTCGTATCAATGACCTTTATATGGAAATGGCTGAAGACGGTGCGGATGTTGATGCTCTCATGGAAGAAGTGGGAGAACTACAAGACCGTTTGGAGAGTCGTGATTTCTATACCTTGGATGCTAAGATTGATGAAGTAGCGCGTGCCCTTGGTGTCATGGACTTTGGCATGGATACGGATGTAACCTCTTTGTCAGGTGGGCAAAGAACCAAGGTACTTTTGGCTAAACTCCTCCTTGAAAAGCCTGATATCTTGCTGTTGGACGAGCCGACCAACTACTTGGATGCTGAGCATATTGATTGGCTCAAGCGCTATCTCCAAAACTATGAGAATGCCTTTGTCCTTATTTCACACGATATTCCATTCCTAAATGACGTTATCAATATTGTCTACCATGTGGAAAATCAACAGCTGACGCGTTATTCTGGTGACTACTACCAGTTCCAAGAAGTCTATGCTATGAAGAAATCTCAGCTAGAGGCAGCCTACGAACGTCAGCAGAAAGAGATTGCCGACCTTAAAGATTTTGTCGCACGAAACAAAGCGCGTGTTGCAACACGAAACATGGCCATGTCTCGCCAAAAGAAATTGGATAAGATGGATATTATCGAGCTGCAAAGTGAGAAACCAAAACCATCCTTGATTTCAAACCAGCTCGTACGCCAGGCCGCTTTATCTTCCAAGCCAAGGATTTGCAGATTGGTTATGACCGTCCACTTACAAAGCCCTTAAACCTAACCTTTGAACGTAATCAAAAGGTTGCTATTATCGGGGCAAATGGTATCGGGAAAACAACTCTCTTGAAGTCTCTCTTGGGAATTATTCCACCAATCGCTGGGGAAGTTGAACGTGGTGACTACCTAGAACTTGGTTATTTTGAGCAAGAAGTAGAAGGTGGAAATCGTCAAACACCACTAGAAGCTGTCTGGAATGCCTTTCCAGCACTCAATCAAGCAGAAGTTCGTGCAGCCCTTGCCCGTTGTGGCCTGACAACCAAGCATATCGAAAGCCAAATTCAGGTCTTGTCAGGTGGGGAACAAGCAAAAGTACGTTTCTGTCTCTTGATGAATCGTGAAAACAACGTTTTAGTGCTGGACGAGCCAACCAACCACCTGGATGTGGATGCCAAGGATGAACTCAAACGTGCTCTTAAAGAATATAAGGGATCTATTCTTATGGTCTGTCACGAACCAGACTTCTATGAAGGCTGGATGGACCAAATCTGGGATTTTAATAATTTAACTTAAGAATGAGAGTAAAAGAAATACAGTACCGAATGTGGATACTGTATTTTTTTGGTTTTTAAGATTTAAAATTGTAATCTTTCACCACTTCGATGCTATCGATTGTGATAGCAGTAGTTGGCTTGTCTTTTTCATCTTTTTCGGCTTTAGCAATTTTATCTACAACATCCATACCGTCAATCACTTGACCAAAGACTGGGTGTTTGCCATCTAGACTAGGGTTTCCCCCTTCTTTATAGGCTTCGATAATTTTCTTTGGATACTTGCTTGTAGGGAGTTTAGCAGAGGTATCTGTAGAGTTTTGGTTGATGAAGAACTGGCTACCATTGGTGTTTGGTTGACCAGTATTAGCCATAGAAAGAGCACCACGGATGTTATAGAGATAAGGAGTAATCTCGTTTTTGAAACCAGTTCCCTTGTCTTTAGTCTTATCCTTGTCATGCCAGATGGACTGACCACCTGTACCGTCCCCTTTTGGATCTCCAGTTTGAACCATGAAGCCATCGATGACACGGTGGAAGGTAATGCCGTTATAGTAGCCTTCTTTGGCGTGAGTGAGGAAGTTTTCAACCGCTAAAGGAGCGAGTTTAGGGAAGAGCTTAATACGAATATCACCTTTGCTTGTGTGGAGAATCACTTCAGCCTCGTCTTCAGCAACTTCTTTAGATAGTTGTGGGAAATTGGCGTTTTCGTTTGTCAAAGCATCATTTAACTCCTTGGCAGATTGGGCAGCTGCTTTGGAGCTTTCCTCAGCGGCCAAGCTAGAATCTACATAGTCATCACCACGCAAACTACGTTGGATGCTGCTACATCCAGCTAGGGCTATAGTGGATAGTAAAAGAAGGGTTGCTAGTTTTTTCATTCTATTCCTCTCAAAAATTCATTTCTACCATTGTACCTTAAAAGGAAGTGGATTTCAAATATTAGTGACAAGACAGTTTAAGAGGAAGCCAACCAGAAAGTCGCTTGCTTAGAGATTTTTCTTTGGATGACGGTCGATAATTTTCTGGTACTGTTCCAGTATCTGCTCTTCCTTTGGAGTTAATTTGTAGCCACGAATTGAAAAATGACATGCTAATTCTTCTTCTGAAAGTTGTCATGAAGGGTTTGACTTGGTGGTCTTTATAAAATGTTTCTAAAATAGTATTCACTGATAGCCTCTTTCAAACATTTATTTCCTACTTCTAACAAATTTCTAAATGGTTTAAGAATTTTATAGTCTGTCAAGTTTTTTTCTTGACACCTGCCAGAAATCTGCTATAATAGAACATGTGCTAAATAGCTCAGCTATTTCACCGAAATAAAAAATAAGAAAAGAGACTTTAAAAATGGCAGTTAAAATCCGTTTGACTCGTATGGGTTCTAAGAAAAAACCTTTCTACCGTATCAACGTAGCAGATTCACGTTCACCACGTGACGGACGTTTCATTGAAACAGTTGGAACTTACAACCCACTTGTTGCTGAAAACCAAGTAACTTTGAAAGAAGACCGCGTTCTTGCATGGTTGGCTGATGGAGCTCAACCTTCAGATACAGTTCGCAACATCCTTTCAAAAGAAGGCGTATTGAAAAAATTCCACGATTCTAAATTCTCAAAATAAGTTTAAAGTAGGTTGACAGATGGATACGATTGAAAATCTCATTATTGCGATTGTGAAACCCTTGATTTCACAACCAGATGCCTTAACTATCAAGATTGAAGATACACCAGAATTTTTGGAATATCATTTGGATCTTGATCAAAGCGATGTGGGTCGTGTAATCGGTCGTAAGGGTCGCACTATTTCTGCGATAAGAACGATTGTCTACTCTGTCCCAACTGAAGACAAAAAAGTAAGAATCGTTATTGACGAAAAATAAGAAGGGCGGGACGGATGTCTCGCTTTTTTTGCAAGGAGCAGGATATGAAGGATTTAACGTTTAGACAATTACAAGACTACTTACTCGAACATTACCATCAGTCTCGGACTGAGGAAGGCCTCTTTATGAAGTTAGTGGAGGAAGTCGGAGAAGTAGCTGAGGTTTTGAATGGTCGCTCTGGTAGAAAAGAGGGGGTTCAGGATTCTAACGAGGCACTAGCAAAAGAACTGGCTGATATCATTCACTACACTGTCGCAATTGCGAC
>CAKMOM010000049.1:0-15904 GCA_927910965.1 uncultured Streptococcus sp. | reverse complement strand
ACAAAGGCCGTCAAAGCACAAAGCAAAAATAGGAAAATTGACGAAGAAACTTTAGTTTTTAGAAATTTTATCTTTTTGCCAAGTGCTTAGGCCGTGTTCAATTGAGCATATCTTGATAATGAAGGCTACTCTAAAATGGGTAGCTTTTTTGTATGGATTTTAGCCCGGGCTCAATCAGCTCTCTGACTTCAGAGGGCTTTTTTATTGAGGTTTTATCGGTCACAATTTTGGAGACTACAAAAACTGAGTAACCCACCTTAATAGCGGATTGTGTGTTTTATCGGTCACAATTTTGGAGACTACAAAAACCTCAAATGGTATCAGCTAATTACACCATAAAGGTGCGCAGCTACTCGGCTTGAAAAGCCGAGTAGCTGTCTGCAAGCCCCTCGAAGAGCCCACACTTTACGAAGTAAAGTATAGTATGTTATACTCTACATGGAAGTAGTCACCGAATTCCAGTTAGAAATTACTTTGTAACTACGTTTTGAGGAGGAGTAAAATGCTTTCCTATGTTCGACATTACCCACTAGCGATAGCTAAATTAATGTGTCTGTGCTCTCCTAAAATCTGCTGATTTATTACTGACTAATACAGGAGGTTTTTATGGGACAGACAATCATATCTGCTATTGGTGTTTATATTTCCACCAGTATCGATTATTTAATTATTTTATTTATTTTATTTGCACAGCTATCACAGAATAAACAAAAATGGCATATTTATGCGGGGCAATATCTAGGCACAGGCTTACTTGTAGGGGCGAGTTTAGTTGCTGCTTATGTCGTTAATTTCGTGCCTGAAGAATGGATGGTTGGATTGCTTGGTTTAATCCCTATCTATTTAGGGATTCGCTTTGCAATTGTTGGAGAAGGTGAGGAAGAAGAGGAAGAAGAGGAAGAAATTATTGAAAGATTAGAACAAAGCAAGGCAAATCAACTGTTTTGGACAGTTACATTGCTGACAATTGCGTCTGGCGGAGATAATTTAGGTATCTATATACCTTATTTTGCTTCGTTAGATTGGTCACAGACCCTCGTGGCCTTGCTTGTGTTTGTAATCGGCATAATTATCTTATGCGAGATTAGTCGGGTGTTATCCTCTATTCCGTTAATATTCGAGACAATTGAAAAATACGAGCGAATCATTGTGCCCTTAGTATTCATTCTACTTGGACTATACATCATGTATGAAAATGGCACGATAGAGACTTTTCTGACCGTGTAGATTTTTTTGTTTCACTAGGATTTTATCCCGAGCTCAAATTTGGCTCTCTGATTTTCAGAGGGCTTTTTTATGTTGTCACCTTACCTCGACATACTCAAGTTTAATCTTCGGTTACGATTATTAGCACTGTAAGACCAACTATATTCATTTTTCTCATCTTGTTCCATTGTTGAAAATATGGTATACTTTTCATGAGAATTTTCTAAATTTTTAAGATTCTATCAAAGGAGGTTTGCATGCTTTCCAAATTTTCTGGAAGCCGACAGGACCTGCAATTTGTGTTGCTTTTAGGTGTCTTGCTAGGTGTTTTAGGGATTTCCCTCTTTCTAGCAGTTTCAATGGGATCTGTTGCGATTCATCTAGGAGATACCTATCGGATTATTTTGAGCAGGTTGGGGTTTCCTCTTGAGATAGGAGAGGTTTCCAAGTCCACTCTTGTCATTGTATGGAACATGAGATTCTCGAGTATTGTTAGGTCTGATAGTGGGGGCTGGTCTTTCTATGTGTGGTAGCGTGATGCAGTCTACAGTGAACAATCCCATCGCAGAGCCTTATGTCTTAGGAATATCTGCGGGTGCAACTCTAGGGGCAACCTTGAGCATCATTCTTGGTTTAAAAGTGATGATTAGCCTTGGAGCTTTTCTTGGAGCTATTTTGGCAACAATTGCTGTCCTCATCATTGCCTCTATGCAGGGAAGGATGACGACTTCTAGTCTGATTTTATCAGGAACCGTGGTCAATGCTCTCTTTCTGGCTTTTTCAAACTTTATTATCTCAGTTGGAGCTAATGCGGATAGTGTGATGACCATTAAGTTTTGGACCATGGGCTCGCTCGCTGGGACTTCCTGGGCAGACTTGGTCCTGCCAACTATAGTAGTAGGAATGGCCTTTCTATTTTTCTCTACCCAGTATCGTGTTTTTAATGCGATGATGATGGGAGATGAGGCTGCTTTAACTTTGGGAATTCCCTTACGCTTTTATTGGTATCTTTATGTGACCATGGTGGCTGTGCTGACAGCAGTCTTAGTGGCAACCTGTGGGATTATTGGATTTGTCGGTCTGATTACTCCACATTTAGCTCGAGGGTTAGTAGGAACGAATTATAAGAGGCTTTTTCCTGTTGCAACCTTGCTAGGTGCCCTCTTTGTCATCTGGGCAGACGTACTCTCTCGTATCATCATTCCAAACGCAGAGCTTCCTATTGGTATTTTCACAGCCTTAGTAGGTGCTCCCTTCTTTATCTACATTGTTGGAGGTAGGCGAAGGGAGGTGAGGAGCTGATATGGACTTGATTTGTCAGGATGTCCACTTTGGACTGGGAGAGAAAAAAATCCTCAAGGGAGTTTCTCTTAAAGTTGAAGGGAATCAATTTCACACGATACTAGGACCAAATGGAAGTGGAAAAACCAGTCTACTTAAACTCCTCTATCGTCAGGAAAAGGCGGACAAAGGCTTGATAAGCCTAGATGGAAAACCTCTGGAACAATGGACGCTCAAAGAAACAGCCAAACAAATGGCAGTTGTGACCCAGTTTAACCAACTGCAGTTTGATTGTACAGTTGAAGAGATCGTCTTGCTGGGAAGAACTCCCCACCTCTCTTTTCTTCAGAAGGAAAAGGAAAGGGATTTTACGCTCGTTCAAGATGCTCTCATTAAGGTGGATATGCTTGAGAAGAAAACTCGTCTCTATTCGTCCCTGTCAGGGGGAGAGAAACAGCGAGTTTTGTTAGCCCGCGCCTTGGCGCAAGAACCGACTCTCTTGCTCCTTGATGAACCAACCAATCACCTGGATATCAGGTATCAGCTAGACTTGCTGGCCATTGTGAAGGAACTAAAGATCAATGTTCTAGCTGTCCTACATGATATTCAACTTGCTTGTCGCTATTCGGATTATCTCTATCTGATGAAAGAGGGGGAAATCCTTTACCAAGGGACTCCAAAGGAGACCATCACCCCTGAGTCATTGCAAACTGTATACGGAGTTCAAAGTCAGGTGACTTGGACCGAGGATCAGCAAGCCATGATTCACTATTTATAAGAATGAAAAGGAAAACAAGATGAAAAAAACACTAAGCATTTTACTCGTAACAGTAGCTACCTTAACTTTGGCAGCTTGTGGTAACACTACTACAGAAAAAGCTACCACACAACCTAGCACAGAAACAAGTCAAAAGGCTAAAGCAGAGACGACTTATCCACTAACGGTCAAAACCTATGACGCGAAAGGGAATGAAGTCGAACAAGTTTTTGACAAGGCACCTGAAAAGTTATTACAAACAATCTTTCAACCACTGAAATCTTATTGGAGTTGGGGTTGAAGGATAAAATTGCTGGCATGCTTAACCCTGATAATGCTGTGACGGACAAATACAAGGACGCGATTGCGACGATTCCTCAAATTGGGGATAAAAAAACAGTCTCACAAGAGACAGTCCTTTCTTATGAGCCAGACGCTTTGATGGGTCGAAACATGATGTTTTCTGAAAAGTCCTTGGGGACAGTTAGCACTTGGAATGAAAATAAAATCCCAGTTTATACACAAAAAGCTTCTCTCTCAACAATTCAGCAAGATTTGGGGAATATCGTAGAAGATGTCAAAAATCTTGGAATGATTTTTAATGTTCAGGAAAAATCCAATGAATACGCAGCCCAATTACAAACTAAAATTGACGCTGTTAAGAAAGCAAATCCAGCAAGCCAAGGTGAAAAGAAAAAGGCTTTGATTATGGTTGCTTATAATGATCAAACCTTCGGTGCCTACAAGTCTGCTTTGCAAGAAAGTTTGTTGAACCAACTTGGTTATACAAACGTTGCTACGGGGACATCAGGCTTGACCTTGGAAAATCTCGTGTCAATGGATCCTGAATTGATTATCTATGTAACCAGCGATCGTAATAAAAAATTGGATGAAAAAGCAGTAGAGTTGATGAAGGCAAATGCTGTTTTGGAAAGCGTTCCTGCTATTAAGAATCAAAAAATCATGACCATCTCTTACGATGAATTGATGGACTATGGTCCATCAGTGATTGATTCCCTTGAGAAAATCAATGACTTTATCAATAAATAATGAGTTTGATTGGGAAGGAATTCAAGTCAAAATCAGCCTTCCCTCTAACTACGACCCCAATCAAACCTATCCGGCTATTTTATTGAATGATGGAAACTTGGACTTCCTATCGTCCCTTTCCGAATCTGTGATTTTAGTGGGCTTGACCTCTAAAAATCGCTTAGACGACTACACTCCCTGGGCGACATCAGCTCTGAGAGATGGAGCTCCAGATTTTGGAGGTCAGGCCAACGCCTATCATGATCATTTATTTGGAGGTCTTTTAGACAAGTTGCAGTCGCTTTATCGCCTGGACGAAACTCGCCTTGCTTATGGAGGCTACTCACTAGGTGGTTTGGCGGCAGTCTACAGTCTTTTCAGCTTTGACAAGGTTTCCTGTGTCTTTTCGATCTGCGGTTCCTTTTGGTATCCTGATTTTGTGACTTACTGCAAGGCAGAGACAGTGAAAAATCTAGACTGTTTGCTGTATTTACAGAATGGTCAAACAGAAGGAGCCAATCATAGTAATCGCTTGGCTCAAGCACCAGCCTATGCTGAACAGATCCATACCAGTCTTCAGAAATGCTATCCGAACGGCCAGTTTGTCTTTGATCCTCATGGACACCATGAACAAGTAGTTGAACGATTCCTAGCTTTTTCCAGCTGGTTAGCCCAAAAATGGAAAATCGAATAAAAGATTTATCCCTTGGCTTTTGCCAAGGGATTGTTGTATTTATTTAAGCAAGTTTTTCTCTTTTCTTATCTGGATTCCAGATAAAGCTTGCGATAAAGCTAAAGATGATGGTTAGGATAGCGAGGATAATGGCAAGGATGAGGGCAGGGATGCGGATAAGCCACCAGAGTGGGTTTGGTTTTTTATCATTGTGCCATTGTTTCGTTTCTTGGTCCAAACGTTGGAATTCTGCTTGAATGCGATTGGCGACTGTTTCAATGCCTTCATCATTCATTTTCTTGATATCTGAGATATCGATTGGATTTCCAAAGTTCATATCGACACGTTCGCGGCTAACCAAGCCTTTCAAGGTTATAGGACCTGTGTAGGTAACCGGCATAATACGGACCTTGGCCATTTTGGCAATCAGGGCAACTCCACCCTTGACATCGTTTGAGTGACGGCTCCCACTTGGAAACATGATGAGAGAGCGGTCACTTTTTTTAAGAACGTTGATAGGATATTTGATGGCAGAAGCGCTAGGATTTTCACGGTCGATAGGAAAGGCACCACACATACGAATCCACCAACCAAAGATACGGTTGGTAAAGAGTTCTTTTTTGGCCATAAAGATAAATTGTTTTGGTTTGGTCGCAAAGGCCATATAAACAGGATCCCACCAGGTGCGGTGAGGCGCAACCAAAATATAATTTTCATCTTGATTAGGAATTTTATCAGTATTATGATAGTGGGCATTGCCATTGATGGACCAGAGGAGCAAGACAACCAATCCACGTAAATAAGTATAAAACATGCGATCTCCTTCGATTATTTTCTTGTTATTATTATACCTTATCAAAGGAGGGCTGGCAAACTTTTCCCTTGACTAAGTGCATATTTGGGGTGAGATTAGAATTCTTTTAGAAAAAATGATATGATAGAATTTATGGATAAAAATAAGATTATGGGATTAACCCAAAGAGAAGTCAAGGAAAGACAGGCTAAGGGCTTGGTCAATGATTTTACTGCTTTGGCCAGTACCAGCACTTGGCAAATCATCAAACGAAATGTCTTTACTCTTTTTAACGCTTTGAACTTTGCCATTGCTTTGGCACTAGCCTTTGTGCAGGCTTGGAGCAATCTGGTCTTCTTTGCTGTTATCTGCTTTAACGCTTTTTCTGGGATTGTGACCGAGCTGCGGGCTAAACACATGGTGGACAAGCTCAATCTCATGACCAAGGAAAAGGTCAAAACCATCCGTGATGGCCAAGAAGTGGCTCTGAATCCTGAAGAATTGGTGTTAGGAGATGTCATTCGTTTGTCTGCTGGAGAGCAGATTCCCAGTGATGCCTTGGTTTTGGAAGGCTTTGCGGAAGTCAATGAAGCCATGTTGACGGGTGAAAGTGATTTGGTGCAAAAGGAAGTGGATGCCTTGCTTTTGTCAGGAAGTTTCCTAGCCAGTGGGTCAGTTTTAGCTCAAGTTCACCATGTCGGTGCAGACAACTATGCTGCCAAGCTCATGCTGGAAGCCAAGACAGTGAAACCCATCAACTCCCGAATTATGAAATCGCTGGACAAGTTAGCAGGTTTTACTGGAAAGATTATCATTCCTTTTGGTCTGGCTCTCTTGCTAGAAGCCTTGCTTTTAAAAGGCTTGCCTCTTAAGTCGTCCGTTGTAAATTCGTCGACAGCCCTACTGGGAATGATGCCTAAGGGAATTGCCCTTTTGACCATTACTTCGCTCCTGACTGCGGTGATTAAGTTGGGCTTGAAAAAGGTCTTGGTGCAGGAGATGTATTCTGTTGAGACCTTGGCACGCGTGGATATGCTCTGTCTGGACAAGACGGGCACCATCACCCAAGGAAAGATGCAGGTGGAGGCTGTACTTCCTTTGACCGAAGAGTATGGAGAGTCAGCGCTTGCTAGCATCTTGGCCAGCTATATGGCTCATAGTGAGGATAAAAATCCAACTGCGCAAGCTATTCGAAAGCGTTTTGTGGGAGAAGTTACTTATCCTATGCTCTCTAATCTTCCCTTCTCCAGCGACCGCAAGTGGGGAGCCATGGAGTTAGAAGGTTTGGGAACAGTTTTCTTAGGTGCACCTGAGATGTTGCTGGACTCTGAAGTCCCAGAAGCCAGAGAGGCCTTGGAGAGAGGTTCACGTGTCTTGGTCTTAGCTCTCAGTCAGGAGAAATTAGACCATCACAAACCACAAAAACCATCTGATATTCAGGCTCTAGCCTTGCTGGAAATCTTGGACCCTATTCGAGAGGGAGCAGCAGAGACGCTGGACTATCTCCGTTCTCAGGAAGTGGGCCTCAAGATTATCTCTGGTGACAATCCAGTTACGGTATCCAGCATTGCCCAGAAGGCTGGTTTTGCGGATTATGACAGCTATGTAGATTGCTCGAAAATTACGGATGAGGAATTGGTTGCTATGGCTGAAGAGACAGCTATTTTCGGTCGTGTTTCCCCTCATCAAAAGAAACTCATCATCCAAACTCTGAAAAAAGCGGGTCATACAACAGCTATGACAGGAGACGGAGTCAATGATATCTTGGCTCTTCGTGAGGCAGATTGTTCCATCGTGATGGCTGAGGGAGACCCGGCAACACGGCAGATTGCCAATTTGGTTCTCTTGAACTCTGATTTTAATGATGTTCCTGAGATTCTCTTTGAAGGTCGTCGTGTGGTCAATAACATTGCCCATATAGCCCCGATTTTCTTGATAAAGACCATCTATTCATTCTTGCTCGCAGTCATCTGTATTGCCAGTGCTCTTCTGGGACGGTCTGAATGGATCTTGATTTTCCCCTTTATTCCAATTCAGATTACCATGATTGACCAGTTTGTGGAAGGTTTCCCACCATTCGTTCTGACTTTTGAGCGAAATATCAAACCTGTTGAACCAAACTTCCTCAGAAAATCTATGTTTCGTGCCCTACCAAGCGCTCTCATGGTCGTCTTTAGCGTCCTCTTTGTGAAAATATTTGGAAGTAGTCAAGGATGGTCTGAGTTAGAAATCTCAACTCTCCTCTATTATCTCTTGGGATCTATCGGTTTCTTATCCGTATTTAGAGCCTGCATGCCATTTACCCTTTGGCGTGTCCTCTTGATTGTCTGGTCTGTAGGAGGCTTCCTAGCCACAGCTCTCTTCCCAAGAATTCAAAAACTGCTTGAAATTTCGACATTAACAGGACAAACACTGCCTGTCTATGGGGCCATGATGCTGGTCTTTACCGTAATTTTCATCCTGACAAGTCGCTATCAAGCCAGAAAATAAAGAAAGACTGCAATCTGTGGATTGCGGTCTTTTTAGGTACAGGAGTGCTAGCTGAAATGTGGTATAATAAGAGGTAATAGAGTTTTGGAAAGTGAGAGAAAATGATTTCAAAGAGATTAGAATTAGTGGCTTCCTTTGTGCCACAGGGAGCCATTTTACTAGATGTGGGAAGTGACCATGCTTATCTGCCTATCGACTTGGTCGAAAGAGGCCAAATCAAAAGCGCCATTGCAGGTGAGGTTGTGGAGGGCCCTTATCAGTCTGCGGTAAAAAATGTTGAGGCTCACGGCCTAAAGGAGAAAATCCAGGTTCGTTTAGCTAATGGCTTGGCAGCCTTTGAAGAGGCAGACCAAGTGTCTGTCATTACCATTGCTGGTATGGGTGGTCGTTTGATTGCTAGGATTTTAGAAGAAGGCTTGGACAAGCTAGCTAATGTAGAGCGTTTAATCCTCCAGCCCAATAATCGTGAAGACGACTTGCGTATCTGGCTACAAGAAAACGGATTTCAGATTGTAGCTGAAAGCATCTTAGAAGAAGCTGGCAAGTTTTACGAGATTTTGGTGGTGGAAGCAGGACAAATGAAGCTATCAGCCAGTGATGTTCGCTTTGGACCTTTCTTGTCCAAAGAGGTCAGTCTAGTCTTTGTCCAAAAATGGCAAAAAGAAGCTGTTAAGCTAGAGTTTGCCCTTGGACAAATCCCAGAAAAAAATCTGGAGGAACGTCAAGTTCTAGTAGATAAGATTCAAGCCATCAAGGAGGTTCTCCATGCTAGCAAGTGAAGTAATTAACGCGTATGAAGCCTTTTGCCCTCAGGAATTTTCAATGGAGGGAGACAGTCGTGGTCTGCAAATTGGCACTTTGGACAAGGATATCCAAAGGGTCATGGTGGCTCTCGATATTCGTGAAGAAACGGTGGCTGAAGCCATTGAAAAGGGTGTGGACTTGATTATTGCCAAGCACGCGCCGATTTTCCGTCCTATCAAGACTTGGTATCTAGTCGTCCGCAAAATCAGATTTACATTGATCTCATCAAGCATGACATCGCAGTTTATGTCAGCCATACCAATATTGACATCGTTGAAAATGGCCTTAATGACTGGTTCTGTCAGATGTTAGGTATTGAGGAAACGACCTATCTGCAGGAGACAGGTCCAGAACGTGGAATTGGACGTATTGGAAATATTCGGCCTCAGACATTTGGGGAATTGGCTCAACATGTCAAGCAAGTCTTTGGTCTAGATGGTCTTCGAATGGTTCATTATCAAGAGAGAGATTTGCAGAAGTCTATCTCAAGAGTGGCCATCTGTGGTGGTAGCGGGCAGTCTTTCTATAAGGATGCTTTAGCTAAGGGGGCAGATGTCTATATCACTGGTGACATTTACTACCACACTGCTCAGGATATGCTGTCTGATGGTTTGCTAGCATTGGACCCAGGCCACTATATCGAAGTGCTTTTTGTAGAAAAAATTTCTGCACTCCTTACTCAATGGAAGGCTGAAAATGGCTGGACAATCGATATTGTACCTAGTCAAGCATCGACCAATCCTTTCCACCATATCTAGTTAGAAAGTGAAAACAATGAAAAAAGTTGCCATTATCGGAGCAGGAATTGTGGGAGCAATAGCTGCCTACTACCTCTCTAAAGAAAGTGACCTAGAAGTAACCGTCTTTGACCATGGACAAGGTCAGGCTACCAAGGCCGCAGCAGGAATTATCAGCCCTTGGTTTTCCAAACGCCGCAATAAGGCCTGGTATAAAATGGCGCGCTTGGGGGCTGACTTTTATGTGGATTTATTAGCTGATTTAGAGAAGTCAGGACAAGAAATCGACTTTTACCAGCGTTCGGGAGTCTTTCTCCTGAAAAAGGATGAAACTAAGTTGGAAGAACTCTATCAACTAGCCCTCCAGCGTAGAGAAGAATCTCCTTTGATAGGGCAATTAGCCATTCTGGATCAAGCATCAGCTAATGAATTATTCCCTGGCTTGCAGGGATTTGATCACTTGCTCTATGCTTCTGGTGGAGCGAGAGTAGATGGTCAACTCTTAGTGACTCGTTTGCTGGAAGCCAGTCAGGTCAAGCTGGTCAAAGAAAAAGTGACTCTGACACCTTTAGCATCAGGCTACCAGATTGGCGAAGAGGTGTTTGATCAGGTTATTTTGGCGACGGGAGCTTGGTTGGGACACCTGTTAGAGTCTTTAGGTTATGAAGTAGATGTTCGTCCCCAAAAGGGGCAACTCCGAGATTATCAACTTACCCAAGACATGGGAACTTACCCTGTTGTTATGCCAGAAGGGGAGTGGGATTTGATTCCTTTTGCAGGCGGGAAATTATCCTTAGGCGCTACTCATGAAAATGACATGGGATTTGATTTGACGGTAGATGAAACCTTACTCCAGAAAATGGAGGAAGCAGCCTTGCCTCACTATCCAGTTTTAGCTAGAGCGACTTCAAGAGCTGAGCGTGTGGGAATCCGTGCCTACACTAGTGATTTCTCACCTTTCTTTGGGCAGGTGCCAGAATTGGCAGGTGTCTATGCTGCTAGTGGACTAGGTTCATCAGGCCTCACAACCGGCCCTATTATCGGTTACCATCTAGCTCAACTGATCCAAGACAAGGAGTTGACCCTAGACCCAGCAAACTACCCAATTGAGAACTATATCAAACGAGTAAAAAGCGAATAATACTCAATGAAAATCAAAGAACAAACTAGGAAACTAGCTGCAGGCTGCTCAAAGCACTGCTTTGAGATTGTGGATAGAACTGACGAAGTTTAGCTCAAAGCACTGCTTTGAGGTTGTGGATAGAACTGACGAAGTCAGTAACATATATATGGCAAGGCGACGTTGACGTGGTTTGAAGAGATTTTCGAAGAGTATAAGCATTTTACTGAAATTTTATCCTACCCTCTAGGATGGCAAATGACATTCCCTATCAAAAATGGTAAAATAAGAAAAAATAATCTGAGAATCGAGGAAAGAAGATGCAAGAAAAGATTTTGGTAACGGGTGGAGCAGGTTTTATCGGAACCCATACTGTTATTGAGTTAATCCAAGCAGGTCATCAGGTTGTTGTGGTGGATAACCTTGTTAATAGTAATAGAAAAAGTTTAGAAGTTGTTGAAAGAATCACAGGAGTTGAAGTGCCTTTCTATGAGGCAGATATTCGTGATACCGATACCCTCAGAGATATTTTCAAGCAAGAAGAACCAACAGGGGTCATTCACTTTGCTGGTTTGAAGGCTGTCGGTGAATCTACTCGTATTCCTCTTGCCTATTATGACAACAATATCGCAGGGACTGTTAGCCTTTTGAAAGTTATGGAAGAAAACAACTGTAAAAACATCATTTTCAGTTCTTCTGCGACAGTTTACGGAGATCCTCATACAGTGCCAATCTTGGAAGATTTCCCACTTTCAGTGACCAATCCATATGGCCGTACTAAGCTTATGCTTGAGGAAATTTTGACGGATATTTACAAGGCAGACTCAGAATGGAATGTGGTCTTGCTTCGTTATTTCAACCCAATCGGAGCTCATGAGAGTGGAGATTTGGGAGAAAATCCAAACGGTATTCCAAACAACCTCTTGCCATATGTGACGCAAGTAGCCGTTGGAAAATTAGAGCAAGTGCAAGTGTTTGGAGACGATTACGATACAGAAGATGGAACTGGTGTTCGTGACTATATCCACGTTGTCGATTTGGCCAAAGGTCACGTTGCAGCTCTGAAAAAAATCCAAAAAGGTTCAGGTCTAAACGTTTATAACCTTGGAACAGGTAAAGGCTACTCAGTTCTTGAAATTATCCAAAATATGGAAAAAGCAGTGGGACGACCAATTCCTTACCGCATTGTCGACCGTCGCCCAGGGGATATCGCAGCCTGCTATTCAGATCCTGCAAAAGCCAAAGCAGAACTGGGCTGGGAAGCAGAACTCGGCATCACCCAAATGTGTGAAGACGCATGGCGTTGGCAAAGCAAGCATCCAAATGGATTTGAAGACTAAGATGGTGATATCAATCATTGTCCCCTGTTTAAACGAAGAGGAAGTACTTCCTCTTTTTATCAGGCTTTGGAAGCTTTACTTCCAGATTTGGAAACAGAAATTGAGTATGTCTTTGTCGACGATGGATCAAGTGATGGGACTTTGGAACTCTTAAAGTCCTATCGGGAGCAAAATCCGGCAGTTCATTATATTTCTTTCTCTCGAAATTTTGGCAAAGAAGCAGCTCTCTATGCAGGCTTACAATATGCGACAGGAGATTTAGTGGTGGTGATGGATGCAGACCTCCAGGATCCTCCGAGTATGTTGCTTGAGATGAAAAATTTACTAGACCAGAATGCAGACTTGGACTGTGTTGGTACACGCAGAACTAGTCGGGAGGGAGAACCCTTCTTTCGTAGTTTATGTGCTGATCTCTTTTTACCGCCTTATGCAAAAAATTAGCCCAGTAGCCTTGCCCTCAGGTGTCCGTGATTTTCGCATGATGAGAAAATCTGTAGTGGATGCCATTTTAAGCTTGACTGAGTCCAATCGCTTTTCGAAGGGACTCTTTGCCTGGGTCGGCTTTAAAATCCACTATCTGGACTATCCAAATGTCGAAAGGCAGGCTGGCAATACCAGTTGGAGTTTTAGGCAACTCTTTTTCTACTCCATTGAAGGGATTGTTAATTTTTCAGATTTTCCCTTGATTATCGCCTTTGTGGCAGGTCTCCTATCTTGTTTTATTTCTCTTCTTATGACCTTTTTTTGTTGTGGTTCGGACCCTCATTTTGGGCAATCCGACATCAGGTTGGACCTCTCTGATGGCTGTTATTCTCTTCCTTGGTGGGATTCAACTCTTGACCATTGGGATTCTCGGCAAGTATATCAGTAAGATTTATCTAGAGACTAAAAAAAAGACCACTTTATCTCGTCAAAGAAAAAAGTGACCATTCCTGATTTTACAGAAAAAAATAAAAGAGAAAAGACTAATAAATTTTGCATGGAAATATGCTAAACTAGAAGGAGTGGAACGTTCTTGTCGATATTAGAGTTAATCTTTAATCAAGGCACGTGTCGGACAGTTTCTAACAGCTTCTATGACGTCCTGACTAGGAGAGATTTCTTTTTCTAGTTGGTCAGGGTCATCGTAAAAACGCACGATTCCATTATCGTGGTAATCAAATATTTCAGAATAAGTTTGGCAAAGCCCACAGGCAATGCAACGTTCAGGTATAAGTGTGATTTTCATATTTATATTGTAATAAGAAAAGTAAAAAAAAACAAGGAGTAAGGTATGGCAAAAGAACCGTGGCAAGAAGATATTTATGAGAATCAAGAAGAAACAAGATCAGAACGTCGTAAGAGAGAACAAGGTGGAGGAGTGCTGGCTAATCGTATCTTGACTATTTTAGCAAGTATTTTCTTTGTGATTGTAGTTGTGATGATTATTGTTCTTATCTATCTTTCATCGGGTGGGAGTAATCGCACAGCAGCCTTGAAAGATTTTCACGATTCAGATACAAAAGTAGAGCAAGTTTCTTCTACTTCTAGTAGTAGTTCAGAGCAGGCATCTTCTAGTTCAGAGGAGAAGGTAGAAGAGTCATCTAGTAGCTCAGAACATCCAAATGATCCAGAAGGAACTACAAAAGTTATGGCTGGAGAAGGAGAAGCCGCCATTGCCGCTCGTGCAGGAATCTCGATTGCTCAGTTAGAGGCTTTGAATCCTGGCCATATGGCTACAGGATCTTGGTTTGCTAATCCTGGAGATGTGATTAAGACTAGATAGGAGTCATAAATGAAGACGATTCAAATTGCTATCGATGGTCCAGCTTCAAGTGGCAAGAGTACGGTCGCAAAGATTATTGCCAAGGATTTTGGATTCACCTACCTAGATACAGGTGCTATGTATCGTTCAGCGACCTACATGGCTCTCAAGAACCAATTAGAAGTTGAACAAGTTGAAGAACTCTTAGACTTATTGGACCAGCATCCAATCAGTTTCGGGCGCTCAGAAACTGGAGAACAGCTTGTCTTTGTAGGAGATGTGGATATTACCCATCCTATCCGTGAAAATGAAGTGACCAATCATGTTTCTGCCATC
This sequence comes from uncultured Streptococcus sp., assembly GCA_927910965.1. Classification (GTDB taxonomy): domain Bacteria; phylum Bacillota; class Bacilli; order Lactobacillales; family Streptococcaceae; genus Streptococcus. The sequence continues at coordinate 1,594 of CAKMOM010000049.1, read as the reverse complement.
GCAGCAATTCCTGAAGTGCGTGAGAAACTAGTTTCTCTCCAACAAGAGATTGCCCAGCAAGGCGGTATTGTCATGGATGGTCGCGATATTGGGACTGTTGTATTGCCACAAGCAGAATTAAAAATTTTCCTAGTAGCTTCAGTCGATGAGAGAGCAGAGCGCCGTTACAAGGAAAATATTGCCAAGGGAATTGAAACAGACCTTGAAACCCTAAAAGAGGAAATTGCTGCGCGTGACTACAAGGATAGTCATCGTGAGACTTCACCTCTCAAACAAGCAGAGGATGCTGTCTACCTTGATACAACTGGTTTGAACATTCAAGAAGTAGTTGAAAAAATCAAAGCAGAAGCTGAAAAAAGAATGTAAATGTAGAGAAGCCGATAGATTGATATCGGTTTTTTTCTAAATTTGTCAAAATGCTGATTTTAAGGTATAATAGTTGCTGTTCGAGAAATTTTGATTTTCAAAGAATAGTGAATGATGATAAGGAGAAACCATGAACAACCTACCAAATTGCCCAAAATGTAACTCAGAGTATGTCTACGAAGACGGTGCCCTACTGGTTTGCCCAGAGTGTGCTCATGAGTGGAATCCTGCTGAAGTTGCAGATGTAGAAGAGGGCCTTGTTGCTATCGATGCCAACGGGAATAAATTGGCTGACGGTGATACTGTAACCCTCATCAAGGACTTGAAAGTAAAAGGTGCGCCAAAAGATTTGAAACAAGGGACGCGCGTGAAAAATATCCGCATCGTAGAGGGCGACCACAATATCGACTGTAAAATTGATGGCTTTGGTGCCATGAAACTCAAATCAGAGTTTGTGAAGAAAATTTAAGCATGTCAAAACACTATAAACTTGTATTTTATAGCCGTATCTTCTTGTTTCTAGCGGCTTTTACGGGAGTTTATCTTGAAATCGCCAAGCATGGTGGATTTGGGATGTTGCTCTATTATACGGTTCTGTCCAACCTTTTAGTCGCGATTTTTACGCTCTATCTCCTAAAGGTTATGAGCCGTTTAGGTGAAAACTGGCAAAGACCAAGTCTCTTGCGCTTAAAAGGTGGGGTCACCATGAGTATCATGATTACCTGTGTGATTTACCATTTCCTCTTGGCACCCATTGCGACTAATTTCTATACTCTAGAAAATTTCCTTTGCCACTATATCGTTCCCCTCTGGTTTTTAGCAGATACCCTCTTTTTTGACAAACAGGGTCAATACAAGATTTGGGATCCAATTGTGTGGACGATTTTACCCTTGCTGTATATGATTTTTGCTCTTTTTAATGGCTTGGTACTGAAACTTGATGTTCCTAATTCTAAGGTCAGTCCCTTCCCTTACTTCTTTTTGAATGTAAACAAGGGTTGGGATGTCGTGTTTAAGTGGTGTCTGATTATCTTTGTTGCCTATATGGTGGCAGGATTTATCTTCTACTTTATTAAGCAAATCAAGAGAAAGTCATCCTAATACTCTTCGAGAATCTCTTCAATCACGTCAGTTTCGCCTTGCCGTATATATAGTTACTGACTTCGTCAGTTTCATCTACAACCTCAAAACATGTTTTGAGCTGACTTCGTCAGTTCTATCTACAACC
>CAKMOM010000048.1:0-13025 GCA_927910965.1 uncultured Streptococcus sp. | reverse complement strand
AACTATTTAAAGCAGAATTGGATTGACTTCCAACTCTGCTTTTTCTTATACTCCTCGAAAATCAAATTTCAAACCACGCAAGCGTCGCCTTACCGTACTCAAGTACAGCTTGCGGCTAGCTTCCTAGTTTGCTCTTTGATTTTCATTGAGTATTATTTCTTCAACTTCTGTTAAGGTTGCCGCTTTTTCAAGATATTTTTGGTAGGTACCGTCATCCTTGAGTTTTTGGATGACCTTGTCTACCACTTCTTTCAAATCAGCACTATTTTTTCTAAGGGCAACGGCATTGGCTTCGCCGTCCTTCATCTTCAAGCTGACAGTTGCGACAGCTAGGTCCGCGTTTTTAGCAGCATAGCTAAGGGCAACAGGCTCATCCATGTGAACAGCATCTACTTTTCCAGCCTGTAATTCATTAACAGCTTCACCCATATTGGTTAGGGAGGTTAATTGCGCTTTTGGCAATTGTTCCTTGACCATAGATTCTGGAACAGTCCCTTTTTGGGCCGCAATATTCGCACTTTCTAGGCTAGTTACATCCTTGTATTTTTCTACATCAGCCTTACGAACCAAGAAACTCATCTTGTTTTCATAGTAAGGGATTGAAAAATCAAAGACTTCTTTTCTCTCATCAGTAGCGCTAATTCCTGCAACCGCTAGGTCAGCCTTCCCAGTTTGAAGACTGGTCAAAACATTGTCAAAACTCATGCTTGAGATTTCCAACTTCACCCCAAGTTCATCAGCGATAGCTTGGGCCATATCAATATCCGCACCGACTACCTGATTTTTCCCGTCAACCAAGGCTTGAAATTCAAAAGGTGCATAGTCAGGACTAGTCGCCACAACTAATTTCCCCTTTTGCTTAATGGCCTCAAGAGCTGACTGAGAACCATTCGAACCTGACTGACAAGCTACTAAGAAGAAACTTGCAAGAAAGCTACATAAAACAAATATCCATTTTTTTGATTTCATAAATAAACAACCTCTCTGTTGATTTTGTATAATTATAACGCTATCCAAGATACTTGTCAAGCGTTTTTTGAATTTTTATCTCAAAAATATTTTTTTCATTCAATAAAAGGAGCTATCAGTTGATTTCAAGCTCCTTTTTATACAGAATGAATCTATTTTATAGTTCGACAATCTTACCTGTTTCAAAGTAAACAACCCATTCACAGATATTCTTGGCATAGTCTCCAATGCGTTCCAAGAAGGCAATCACTTGGAAATAATCACGACCTGTAACGATGGCATCTGGATTTTTCTTGATTTCTTCTGTAGCCAAGTCACGAATGCTATCAAAGTAATGGTTGATTTTTTCATCCATAGCTGCTACTTCATAGGCCTGGTCCACCGACCCATTGAGATAGAGTTCAAGGGCTGCTTCGACAAAGTTCTTGACATCGCGACCCATTCTCTTGATTTCTTCTTCAACAGCTGGATGCGTTGCTCCCCTTTCATACGGATTGCCGCTTTTGCAATGGAAACAGCATGGTCACCCATACGTTCCAAGTCAGACACGGCCTTCAAGACGGTTAGAACTGTACGCAAGTCCTGAGAAACGGGTTGTTGAAGGGCAATCATTTCAAATGATTTCTTCTCCAACTTCACTTCGTATTCGTTTACTTCTGCATCGTCTTCGATGACTTCCTTGGCCAAATCACGGTCATGCGTAACAAAGGCACGCACCGTACGATTGATTTGGGATAGCACTTCTTGTCCCATAGCGTAGAACTGGTTGTGCAATTTCTCCAAATCTTCTTCAAATTGAGAACGTAACATCATTTATCTCCTTATCCAAATTTTCCTGAAATATAATCTTCTGTTTCCTTGTGTTGTGGGTTGAGGAACATCTTCTTGGTATCGTTAAACTCAATTAAATCTCCATCAAGGAAAAATCCTGTCTTGTCAGAGATACGAGAGGCTTGTTGCATGGAACGCGTAACCAAGAGCATGGTGTATTTATTTTTTAGCCCATACAAGGTTTCCTCAATCTTACCAGCAGAGATAGGGTCCAAGGCTGAAGTCGGTTCATCCAAGAGAATGATTTTAGGACTAGTTGCCAAGACACGGGCAACACAGACACGTTGTTGTTGTCCACCTGAAAGCCCGATAGCTGAATCATGCAGGCGATCCTTGACCTCATCCCAGATAGAAGCACGCTGCAAGGCTTTTTCCACCGCTTCATCCAGAACTTGCTTATCCTTTACTCCATTGATACGAAGCCCGTAAACAACATTTTCGTAGATAGACATTGGGAAGGGGTTGGGTTGTTGGAAAACCATACCGATTTCCTTCCGCAATTCAACTGTATCTGTACGCGGACTGTAGATGTTGTGGCCGTTGTAAACCACCGAACCAGTTGTAGTCACCTCTGGATTGAGATCCCCCATGCGGTTGATAGCCTTGAGAAGGGTTGACTTTCCTGATCCAGATGGACCAATCAAGGCTGTAATTTCCTTAGGTTGGAAGGATAGGGAAACACTATTCAAGGCCTTCTTTTGATTGTAGTAAACGGACAGGTCTGACACCTGTAAAATCGCTTCTGTCATACTGTTTCCTTTCTATCCAAAGTGTCCTGTTACGTAGTCATTGGTTGACTGTAGTTTAGCATTTTGGAAAATATTAGAGGTCTTATCGTACTCGATCAAGTCACCCAAGTAGAAAAATCCTGTGTAGTCACTAGCACGCGCAGCCTGCTGCATACTGTGGGTTACTATGATGATGGTAAAGTCCTTCTTCAATTCCAACATTGTTTCTTCCAGCTGGGCTGTCGCAATCGGATCCAAGGCTGACGCTGGTTCATCCATCAAGAGAATATCTGGTTTAACAGAGATAGCACGAGCAATACAGAGACGTTGCTGCTGACCACCTGATAGGGTCAAGGCTGACTTATGCAAATCGTCTTTGACCTGGTCCCAAAGGGCAGCTTGACGAAGAGAGGTTTCCACAATTTCATCCAAGACCTGCTTGTCCTTAACCCCTGCACGCTCATGGGCAAAAGTGATGTTGCGGTAGATAGACTTGGCAAATGGATTTGGTCGTTGGAAGACCATTCCGATGTGCTTACGCATCTCATAGACGTTAATTTCTGGACGGTTGACATCAATCCCTTGATAGAGAATTTGACCTGTTACCTTGGCAATATCAATAGTATCATTCATACGGTTGAGACTGCGGAGGTAGGTTGATTTTCCTGAACCAGAAGGGCCAATTAAGGCTGTAATTTTATTTTTTTCAAATTGCATATCGATGCCCTTGATGGATTCTTTTTTACCGTAGTAAACATGCAAATCCTTAGTAGAGAGGGCCACTTTCTCTTCAGGAAAGGTGATGATATGCTTTTCATCCCAATTATATTTTGACATGGCTTCTCCTTTAGGCAGCGGTTAATTTCTTATGTAGGTAGCTTCCGAGTTTGCGGGCTCCAAAGTTAAAGATGAGGATAAAGATGAGGAGCACGGCGGCAGAACCTGCTGATACGATAGTTCCATCAGGAATAGTACCTTCACTATTGACTTTCCAAATGTGAACAGCCAAGGTTTCTGCTTGACGGAAGATAGAAATTGGGCTGGTTACACTGAGAATGTTCCAGTTTGACCAGTCAAGGGCTGGAGCGGATTGTCCTGCTGTATAAATCAAAGCAGCCGCCTCACCAAAGATACGACCAGAGGCCAAGACGACCCCAGTCACAATACCTGGAAGGGCTTCTGGAATGACCACATGGACAACTGTCTCCCAACGAGAAATCCCAAGGGCTAAACCAGCCTCACGCTGCGTATGGTGAACGTGTTTCAAACTGTCCTCAACATTTCGAGTCATCTGCGGCAAGTTAAAGACCGTCAAGGCCAAGGCACCTGAAATGATTGAAAATCCATACTCAAACTGAACTACAAAGATCAAGTAACCAAAGAGACCTACAACCACAGATGGGAGTGAAGACAAGATTTCAATACAGGTTCTGACAAAATTGGTCACAGGACCTTTTTTGGCATATTCAGCGAGGAAAATCCCAGCACCCATAGATAAAGGCACAGAGATAATCAAGGTAATAACCAGAAGGAAAAAGGAATTATAGAGCTGAATTCCAATCCCTCCGCCTGCTTGGTAAGAAGATGATTTGCCAGTCAAGAAAGACCAAGAGATGTGGGGCAAACCACGAACCAAGATATAGAGAATCAAGGATGCCAAGATAGCAACGATAATTCCTGCAATTGAGTAGAGGACAGCTGTTGCAATTTTATCTAATTTCTTAGCGTGCATAGTTTTTCTTTCCTCTTTCTTTCGTAATCAATTTAATCACACTGTTGAAGGCCAAACTCATCAAAAGCAAGACTAAGGCTAGTGACCAGAGAACGTTATTGTCAACAGTTCCCATAACAGTATTTCCGATACCCATGGTCAAGACAGAGGTCAAGGTTGCAGCAGGTGTTGTCAATGAAGTTGGGACAACGGCTGAGTTTCCGACGACCATCTGAATGGCCAAGGCCTCACCAAAGGCACGCGCCATCCCAAAGACCACTGCTGTAAAAATCCCTGAACGCGCCGCCTTCAAGGTCACGCGCCAGATGGTTTGCCAGCGAGTGGCCCCCATAGCCAAACTAGCTTCACGGTAGTGACGAGGCACCGCACGCAAGCTATCGGTTGTCATAAAGGTTACCGTCGGTAAAATCATGACAAAGAGAACAAAAATCCCTGCAGAATCCCAAAACCAGTTCCACCAAAGATACTACGGACAAAAGGAACTACGACCTGCAAACCAATAAATCCATACACAACTGAAGGAATCCCGACCAGCAATTCAATGGCTGGTTGCAAGATTCTAGCACCTTTTGGTGAGACCTCCGTCATAAAGACTGCCGCACCAATGGCAAAAGGAGTTGCGATAAGTGCTGATAGGATTGTGACAATAAAGGAACCCAAAATCATAGGAAGGGCACCAAATTGTTTACCTGAAGGATTCCAAGTTTGGCCAAAGAGGAAATCAAAGATATTAACCCCATTTACAAAGAAGGTAGACAAACCTTTTTGGGCTACGAAAATCAAAATCATAGCCACGATGATAACAATCAAAGACAGACAGGCAAAGGTCAAGCCTTTTCCTAATTTCTCTAGACGAGAGTTCTTTGAGGGAGAAAGTAATTTTTTAGCTAATTCTTCTTGATTCATTAGTGACTCCCTTCTAGTGCTGTCACCGTTCCTACAGCATCTTTTTCAACCTTCATTTCCTTGACAGAAATATAGCCCATTCCCTTAACGATTCCACTTTGCGCTTCATCAGAGAGGACAAAGTTGAGGAATTCTGCCACCAATTCATTTGGTTGACCTAGGGTGTACATGTGTTCATAAGACCACAAAGGCCAGTTATTGCTTGTAACATTTTCTGCAATCGGCTCATAGCCGTTCAACTTCATGCGTTTCACCGAGTCATCCACATAGGCAAAGGCTAGGTAAGAAATGGCTCCTGGTGTCTGGGAAACAATGTTTTTGACCATCCCATTTGAATCCTGTTCTTGACTCTGCACGGCCGATTGACCATCCATGATAACACTATCAAAGGTTGCACGTGAACCTGAACTTGCCGCACGGTTGATAATGGAAATGGCTAGGTCTTTCCCACCGACTTCTTTCCAGTTGGTCACTTGACCTGTGAAGATGCTACGGAGTTGTTCAGTTGTCAGATTTTCAACATCAACTTCCTTGTTCACAATCACTGCCAAGCCCGCTACAGCAACCTTATGGTCCACTAGAGCGGATGCGTTGATACCGTCTTTTTCCTCGGCAAATACGTCTGAATTTCCTACATCAACGGCTCCAGACTGAACCTGAGACAAACCTGTACCAGATCCTCCACCTTGGACGTTGACTGTTTTTCCAACGTGCATAGAGCCAAATTCATCTGCTGCTGCTTCGACCAAGGGCTGAAGAGCCGTTGAGCCAACAGCTGTCATGGATTCCCCACGATCAATCCAGCTAGCACATCCCGCCAAAGAACCTGCTAGCAAAAGAGCCGCAAGGGATAGAGCGAGTTTTTTCCTTTTTTTCACTGTTTTTCTCCTTGAAAATAATGGTGAATGCTGTGAATTTTTTCAACTATTTATTTATGTTTTTCTTTTGAAAATTGGGAGCCAACTGAAGTTGTTAGCTTGGTTTTACTAGCAATTTGCTCAATTACCTTTCCCACCAATTTTGACTTAAAATGAAAGACAATTTGAAAAAAATCCATACTTCCACTATAACATAGACAAGCTACTTTGACTAGCATTTTCACTTGAATCTGAGGCCTTTTGGAAAATAATTTTTCAAAACATTTCCAGTCACCTTAGCAAAGCCCAAGCCATTGCCTTGAACCAAAACTTGGTACCAACCATTTGGCAGACTTTCCGCCAGCTGAACGGTTTCTCCAGCGGCATACTTTACAAACGCTTCTTGGTCAATTTCAACCGACTGCTTGACCTGACTCGGTTTCAAGGCTAGACCAAGAGCAAAACTAGGCTCAAAGCGTTTCTTCTTAAAAGTTCCCAGATGCAGGCCATTCCGAGCAATCTTGAGCTTCCCTAAATCTGGCAAAAGTTCTGGCAGGAGATAGAGTTGGTCCCCAAAAGTCTGCAAGATACCCCTTAGATTGATTTTCAAATGTTTTTGGGCAAATTCCTGCCACAAAGTAACTTGTTCTCGGCTGAGATTGCTCTTACTTGCCTTAAATTTAGGGGCGGGATTTTCACCCTTAAACTGTAGATGGGCGACAAACTGACCCTCTCCCTTAAAATGATGAGGGTACATACGAGCCGTTTCTGGCAGGTCAATACCAGCTACCATTCCATTGATATGCTCTACTGGCAACAAATAAAAATCATACTCCTCCAGTAGCCAATTGACAATCTCTTCGTTTTCCTCGGGGGCCCAGGTACAGGTTGAATAAACCAAGCGACCACCTTCAGCTAGCATGGTTACTGCATCTACTAGAATTTCTCTTTGCAAGCTAGCACATTGACTCGGATAATCTAAGCTCCAATAGTCCATAGCATCTGGTTGCTTACGGAACATTCCTTCTCCTGAGCAAGGTGCATCAAGGACAATGAGGTCAAAATAGCCTTTAAAGACCTTGGCCAAGCGGTCAGCAGATTCATTGGTCACCACAACATTTGTCGCTCCAAATCGCTCCATATTTTCTACTAAAATCTTAGCCCGTTTGCTTGAAATTTCATTGGAAACAAGGAGACCCTCCCCTGCTAGATAGGCTGCCAGCTGAGTTGATTTTCCACCCGGTGCAGCAGCCAAATCCAAGACTTTCATACCAGGACTGGGCTGGGCAACCTGAGCAACCATCTGAGCAGCGGGTTCTTGCGAATAAACCAATCCTGTAGCATGCTCAGGCGATTTCCCTGAAACCTTACCATAGTGGCCCCAAGGAGTTTGAGGAATGGGATCAGAAAAGGAAGCTGGCGCTTCTTTTAAAGGATTGACCCGAAAGGCAGAAACCGCTTCCTCCTCAAAAGAGGCAAGAAAATCTCTTGCCTCATCTCCTAGTATCTCTTCATATTTTTCAACAAATCCTTCTGGAAATTGCATCTAAGTTCTTTTCCTTTCGTAAATATAGGACTGAATTTCCTCCTGAATCTCAAGAGGTAGCATCATGACCGGTTGTCTGGTTTGAAAATCAAGCGGTTGACCAGATAGGGTCACAACCCGATAGCCCAGACTTTCCCCTAAAATACTAGCAGCAGCATAATCCCATGGTTGCAGATAAGTGACATAGGTCAACAAATGCCCTGACAAAATCTTGGCAAAACTAATGGCCGCACTCCCATAGACACGTACACCTAGGACAGCTCGACCCAAATCAGCCAAGCCCCATTCATTGGTTTCCAGCATACCACTATTCCCTGCAATGAGAAAATCTCCAAGTGGTTTTGCTTTAAAGGGAGCTAGGGGCTGATCATTTAGACAAACTGGAAACTTACCACCACCGTGATAACAATCCCCTTTGATCACATCATAAATGAGACCAAACTGACCTTGACCATTTTCAAAATAAGCCATCATGACAGCAAAATCTTCCTGCTGGGCCACAAAATTATTGGTCCCATCAATGGGATCAATGACCCAAACCTTGCCCTCTTGAACCGAGGCTCGCAGACAACCTTCTTCAGCACAAATCTTATCCTCAGGATAACGAGACAAAATCTCACTAACCAAGAGTTCCTGAACTTCCTTGTCCAGTCTGGTCACCAAATCTGTTGGAGAGGACTTGGTTTCAACACACAAGTCTTCCTGCATATGGTCAAGAATGTACTGACCCGCCTTATTGACAAGCTCTTTAGCAAATTCAAATTTACTTTCCAAGAGAAATCTTCCCTTCCCCTTTTTCCTTGGCAGTCTGAACTGCTCGATAAAGCGAATAGCCACTAACTGTTTCAAATTCTCGTCCCAAACGTTTTTCTTCGCTCTTGCTTGGCACGACCGCTTTGAATCCCTTATAGGAGTCCAGTAACTTTTTAGCCTCTACCTTGCCTTCATAGGCAGCTTCAACATCATTAAAAAAAGAAAGCACTGAAGCAAGTTCTTCAGTGCTCCACGACAAATCTAGTGGGTAACTATACTGTTTGTTCATTAACTAATACCAGCTCTCATTCTTGCTTCTTTTAGTTCTTGCTTACGGTAACTACGAGGGAGAAAAGCACGAATCTCATCTTCATTAAAACCGATTTGCATACGTTTGGCATCGATAATAATTGGACGACGCAAAAGACTAGGATACTGCTCAATCAAATGAAGCAATTCTGATACCGAAATACTTTCTACATCAATATCTAATTTTTGAAAAATTTTTGAACGAGTTGAAATGATGTCATCAGTACCATTTTCGGTCAAGGAAAGAATGTGTTGCAATTCTTTTCTCGTTAAAGGACTGGTCATAATATTGTGCTCCTCAAAGGGCACCTTATGTTTTTCTAACCAGGCCTTCGCCTTACGACATGAAGTACAGCTCGGTGATAGAAATAGTGTAATCATGCTTTTCTCTTCTTATCTATACTTTGCTAGTTCTATTATACAAAAAAATAAAGCGCTTGACTAGAGATTTTTAGAAAAAAAAAGCCTATTTTTTTCAAGAAAAATAGACTGTTTGCGAACGATTGATACATTTTGGATTTGGTTAATTCATTCTTGACAATAGTTTCGAATCACATACCTAATTGATTTATGCAAAATAAGAATATCTTTCGTTTCACTTCCTACGGCTTTTCAGGTATAGAAAACCAAAGAAGCTTTCATAGAGGGCAAAAAAGAGGAGGAAGGCATGTAGGAAGAAGGTCTCTGGTAAAATTAAAATAACTGGATCCTTGGCTGGGTCAAAAAGCCAGGTATCATCTCCCACAAAGAGAATTTGATGGAAAAGGGTAAACGAATTGGTCAAAACCAATCAAAACTCCCCCAAGCCCAATCATCACAGGTAAGACTACTAGAGCCAAAAGCCCTTTACTAAATAGAGATAAAAAGCCCTTTTTCACAATCCCTTTGACAAAGACATAGAAACTTGGCAGTGTCACTAGAGCTACTAGCTGAACTAGGTGAAAGAGGTTCTTGACCACCGCAAAATGGTGCAGACCAGCTGCTGACGAACGAAAATCTGGCATCTGCAAGACCTGACTAAAAGGATTGGTCAGGTAATCCATCAAGATATGAAAGTTATATTGAATGGTTTCTGGTTTTAGATAAACTCGATCCGTCAAGTTCAGCCACTCAATCTCCAAGGATAAAAAATCCAAGCCAAATAAATGGTCAAAAGAATTGAGAAGGAGAGGAGAAAGAGCATAGAGCTCCAAAAGGTCAGTTTAGTTTTCATCAAAGTTCCACTCCGCAAGGCTAGAAACCACATGAGTCGGTGCGATTGGCAGGTCTGCCACTTCTTCTGCCTTGGTAAAACCTGTTGTCACCAAGAGAGTTGGAATGCCATTGTCAATCCCAGCTCGAATATCAGTCAAATAATTGTCCCCAACCATGATTAATTCTTCACGTTCCAAACCTAAGTGCTCAACCGCCTTGTCCATAATGATGGCATTTGGTTTCCCAATATAAACAGGCTTCACTCGTGTTGCCACTTCAAGAAGGGTAATCAGTGAACCAGCACCAGGCAAAAGACCGCGCTCTGTAGGGATGTTGAGGTCAGGATTGGTTCCGATAAAGTGAGCTCCCTTTTGGATAGCTAGAGTTGCTGTCGCAAATTTTTCATAGTCAACTTGCCAGTCCAGACCTACTACCACATAGGCAGGATTATCCTTGTCTTCCACATAACCAGCCGCCTTGATGGCTTCCTTGAGCCCTGCTTCTCCGATGACATAGACCGTCTTTTCAAGCCCCAAGTCGTTCATATAGTCGATGGTTGCCAAAGTCGCTGTGTAGACAGTCGATAGGGGCGTATCGATATTAAAATTCTGAGCCAACATCTCCTGAACACTCTCTGGAGTGCGGGTTGTATTGTTGGTTACAAAGAGATAGGGGATATCCCGCTTTTGCAATTCATGGACAAAAGCCTCTCCAGCTGGGATTCTGTCTTTTCCCTTATAAATCGTTCCGTCTAAATCAATTAAATAGCCTTTGTATTTCATACTTTCTCCCTAATCCTTTTTTATTTCTTGCCAAGTGATGATAGCTTGGGCGTTGGTAGCCCCGTCACTTGTAATCTCATGCTTACTTTCCAGTCCAGTCCGTTCAACAGCCGATGTAATCACCCCACCTGGTCGAACTTCCTTGACATACTTGAGGTTGATTTTCTTGGGAATATATTGGGTCAAAAAGTCCGCTCCCATAACCTCAAAAATCCAGTCCAGATACTTACTATTATTGACATGACCATTCATATCCAAATCGTAAAAACGGACATGGTAATCCTTGATGATTGGTTCGTTCAAGGAATCATACTTTGGCCCACGGATAAGTTTTTTATCAAAATCAGACTGGTAAGGAGACACAATCTCAGGTTCTACTGCATGAACTTTTCGACTGTCTCGGTCCATGAGAACAAAGGTCGCCACCATGTGGATGAGTTCCTGACCTGCTTCATCATAAATGGTAAAGCGACGGTAGCAAAAGAGTCGATTGTAGCTCAAAGCTTCCGTTTCGATAGTGATTTCTTCTGCAAAACGAGGCAAACGAACCACCTCAATATCATAATCTGTGATAATCCAGACCAGATTATAGTCTTCCAAAATGGCCTTATCACTAACTCCCAGTTCAATCGACTGCATCCCTGAAACTTGCAGAGACAGCAAAATCACATCTGGAAGTTTGATATGACCGTTCATGTCAGCCATATCAAAAGGAATTTTCATTTTCATTTGATAAGTTAAGCCCATCATTCTACTCCAAAATAAATCGTTCTGCTACGGTGTCTCCCAAAAAGAGACCTCTTTTTGTCATGCGCACGCGATCACCGTCTATTTGCATGAGACCTTGTTGAATCAAGTCCTTGACAATTTCTCCATAAAGTCCATCAAAAGACCGTCCAAATTTTTCCTCAAATCGCACCATGGAGACTCCTGATTTCTTGCGGAGTCCCAAGAACATTTCTTCTTCCATTTGCTCTTTTTGACTCAGGTGCTCTTCTGTGATACGTGCATTGCCTTCCTCAACTGCACTGAGATAATGACGAATGGGACCATGATTTTTATAGCGCACTCCGTTGACATAACCAGAGGCCCCAGCACCGATGCCATAGTATTCAGCATTATCCCAGTACATGAGATTGTGGCGGCTTTCAAAACCAGGCTTTGAGAAATTGGAAATCTCATAATGCTCAAAACCAGCTCGCTCCAGCTCTGCAATGATGTACTCAAACATCTCAGCTTCCAGTTCCTCCTTAGGCAGAGGTAATTTCCCTCGTCGCATACGGTTCATAAAGACCGTATGGTTTTCTAAAATCAAGCTATAGAGACTCATGTGGGGAATATCCAGTCCAATAGCCTTAGCCACATTTTCCTTGACCTGCTCCATGGTCTGACCTGGCAGTGCATAAATCAAGTCTATAGAGATATTGTCAAAACCAGCCAGTTTCAGGCGGTCGATATTTTCATAAATATCCTTCTCCAAATGACTGCGCCCAATCTTTTTCAGCATTTTATCGTCAAAGGTTTGCACACCTAGCGAAACACGATTGACAGCCGAGTTTTTCAAAACAGCTATCTTATCTGCATCCAAGTCGCCTGGATTGGCTTCAATGGTCAACTCTTCTAAGACAGACAAGTCCAAATTTTTAGTCAAGCCATCCAGCAATACCTCCAGTTGCGGAGCTGACAAAGCTGTTGGTGTCCCACCACCGATGTAAAGGGTTCGTAACTTTTGAATGTCATAAGAACGAAACTCTTCCAGCAAATACTCCAAATAGCTATCAACTGGCTGATTTTTGATGAAAACCTTTGAGAAGTCACAATAATAACAAATCTGGGTACAAAATGGGATGTGCACATAGGCTGACGTTGGTTTTTTCTGCATAGTACTTATTATACCACAAAAGCGAACAATACTTAGAATTCCGTTTAACAAAATCCTAGCATTGTTCGCTTTCTTTATCTAATCATTCTTTGTATTTTATGGATAACACAACTATCAGAATCAATCTAGTTCGTTGTTAAAACACAAAAGAATGAATGTTCATCTGACTAAATTTTTTAGTCTTCTTTTTTCTTTCCAAGAGCAAGTCCGAGACCACCTAGCATACCAAGAAGTCCTAGAGAGGCAAGAGTCGCATTTGATTCTGTTCCTGTATTTGGCAATACATTTTGAGAATCATTTGACTTAGCTCCATTATCAACAGTAGTCTTAGTATCTACCTGATCTGCATTCGGAGTTGTTGGTGCAGGTGCAGATGTATCTTGATCAGAATTTCCCATTAGTATCAGATGTGACTGGGATTTCTACCTTAGTTCCTGGTTTGCCATTTTCTTTGTCGTACTCTGGTGTGTAGATGTCTTTGTCTTGGTTTGTGACTGTTACTTCTACTGGTACTGTATCGGTTGAGCCATCTGGGT
>CAKMOM010000047.1:0-7031 GCA_927910965.1 uncultured Streptococcus sp. | reverse complement strand
TGATCTTGAAGACTGTTGAACTTCATCAATTAAGTCATATCTTTAAGAGTTTTTTTGATGACCAGTAATTTTGCTTCGAACAACCTAATAGCTTCATCAAGTTTAGAATTTAGAAAATACTAAATTAGACCGCTCCCTCTTCATTCTATCCACCACGACTGTAGAGATAATTCTAACGTCTTTTAAAATAGAATAAGCCACCTTTACTTCTAGTTTCATATCCATATATTTCTCATCCTCAAAAAGAATTTTAGGTAATTTGTAATACCGTTCTGAAGTTTGGTATTGATTTGCGGTAATTCGTTTCATAGCGTTCCTCCAAGTTCTTTGAGTATTAAATCTCCACTTGATTCGAAGCGAACCAAGCCACTTTTTTCTAATTCAGCCATAAGAGATATGGCCTCAACAATATCAATTCCCATTTCACGTACTAAAAATGAAATGACAATATAGCGTGATGATTGTAATTCTTTTGTCATTTTTCCTCCAGAAAATAAAAAAACGGAAAGATTGTGAAATTCCTTTCCGTAACATAATAAATATTTGAACACCAAACTCAACACCAAAAAAAATGTTTTTATTGATGATTATTGCTCAATCAAGCACATATAACAATGTGAATAATTAAAATCTAAACCAATAAAAACCTTGAATTTCAAGGGTTTTAAGTATTTATTCTACTTCACAATGTTTTATTATTTTAAATCTTCTAGACCAACCATTGAATAGTAGCCATTGATTTTTTCCTTTCATAGCAAGGGTTTAGAGCCTCTTATATAATTTACTATTATTTGAACATAGAGAGTTTTCAAATGAATGATGTACAAACAGTTCTTGTTTTATGACATAGAAATCTACTTTATATTATATCATGACTTCCTTATTTTGTCCGCTTTTGTTTCCATCTTAAGAAAACTTTCAAATCCGATTAAAATTCCAATCTTTTTCCATTCACTCATTTATCTTTCCACAGAACTGAGCATAATGAAATAAGAACGAGACAAATCAATCAGGAAACTCAAATTAATTTCTAGCAATATTTTAGAAGTCATTGTCTACTATGCTAGATTCTACATACTCTAGCGAAATGAAATACCAATCGAACATATTCATTGGGAAATAGAAACCAATTTCTAATATTTTTAAAACAACAGTGTGCTATTCTAAACCAAATAAACTATAAACTATATATTATAATTAAATTCAAAAAGAACTGCCAATGCTTATTTTCCCCATACTTGACTTTCTCTATCTTTTTTTGTAAGATATGTGTAATACAACAGCGTTACAAGGAGAAATACTATGTCAACACTTACACGAGACCGAGTTTATAACTTCCGAGTCAATAACCAACTATTCGAAGAAGCAAAAAATATTCTAGAAAGTAAAAACATCAGCCTTTCAGATGCACTCAACCTTTTTGTAGAACAAATAGTCCTTGAAAAAGGTCTCCCAATTAAGACAGCCGAACAACTCAAAGCAGAAGTCTTCCTAGGCGAACTCAAAGCAGAACTAGATAAAGGCTACCAAGACATCATCGAAGGACGTCTCTACGACGCAGACGAGGTCTTTTCAAAGTATGGACTATAAAGTACGCTTTACAGAACAAGCTAGACAAGACTTAGACGATATTTTCATCTATTACTCCACAGAGTTCAGTGAAAACATAGCCAAGAAAGTCATCACTCGCCTCCAACAAACCAGCAACCTACTCACGTTCTCACCAGAGGGTGGTATTAACTTTGATCATAAAATCGGATACTCCCTCTATCCAGGAAACACGCTCAGAATGATTGTCTCTAAACAATACCTACTCTTTTACCTCATTCATGAAAAAGAAGTCCATATCCTGAGAATTATCAATTCACGCACCGACTACCTAAACCAACTCGACCACCTCTTTCAACATATCCAAGACTGAGAAGTAAGCTCTCAGTCTTTTTATCTACTGCAAATCGCTTGCAGATGAAAAATCATAAACAAGAATTTTTTATAGTTATAGTAGATTGAAATAAGATGTGAACAAATTAATTAGGGGAATCAAATTAATTTCTAGAAATGTTTTAGCAATCGCATCGTACTATTCTACATTCAATATGTTGTGTTATCAAGGTGCAATATTTTTTACGAGGTTCTTATGTCCTCTTCTTGTTTCAATTGACTATAAAACAAAACCACACAATGTTGCTTTCAGCTTAATTGAGTATAAAACTGAAATCACTGTGTGGTTTTTTGTCTCGCACCTAACGGAGCGAGTCGGGCTAATAGTCACATAAGAAAAAACATAGAGTCTGAAACATTTTTGATTCAAACTCTATGTTTATATTCATCTCTTATCTATCTGTTTTTACTTAAACAATTGATTAAAGAAACCGTCTGTGTTTTTAAGAAGAGCTTTAAAGACTTTTTCTTTGAGTGCAACAGTGTGTGAGAAATCACCTGATTTCTTTAAATCTTCCTCAACCGCTTTAACAAAGATATCCTTCAATTGTGTATAGTTGGTAATTTGTTTACCGTCAATTTCAATAGTAGTAAATCCTTGCTCTGCTTTAGCTTTAACGTCGTGATACCAATGTTTCTTCCA
The DNA here is from genome assembly GCA_927910965.1 of uncultured Streptococcus sp. Lineage (GTDB taxonomy): Bacteria > Bacillota > Bacilli > Lactobacillales > Streptococcaceae > Streptococcus. Next base: position 4,447 of record CAKMOM010000047.1, on the reverse strand, counting down.
ATCTTCAAGGTTTAAGAATTGGTTGTTTGAAACTTTTTTGATAATGAAATCATCACCCAATCTACCCTGGTTTTGTTTATTAGCTTCACCTTGGTATTTGCTAGATACATATCCGATAAATCCATTTTCATAGCCAAAGTAACCCCACATACGGAAGGCATTATGCTTGAATGATAATGAACCTGGAGCACCTTTGCTTGTATTACCACCATAAATACCAGCCATCATTGAACATTAACATATGCTGAATTAGGCGTGAAGTCCTCTGGTCGGAACACACCATTACCCGGATTGTTATGTTTGGTCATTAAATTATTATCAACCAAATCATCAATACTTGCCAATGGTTTAGTTTTCTCTCCGTCATTTAGGTCACGAACTTTATCCCATTGGTGTGGAGCAGTTAAATTATTTAAGCCATCAACATGTCTATCGACTCTGTCAATTTTCTTGAACCACTTGCTATTATCACCATTTAATTTTGGAATTACAGCATCTGCTTCAACATAATCCAACATCATTAACGCTTCATTGTAGTTCTTCATGTAGCGATCAATATCTTCACGAGTTTGAAGCTTATCAGGGTTATAATTGTACCATTGATTACCATCATTTTCACGATGATAAGCCATATTCAAACCTAAAGCGCCATATTCACCGTTTCCTGTCGATTTATCAGGTGTCTGTAACATACCTTGCGCATAGGCTTCGACGTCTGTACCTTGACGGTGTCTATGACCACCGAAGTAAAGCATTCTATCATTAACGTGTGTTGTTTCGTGAGTAAAGGCTGAAATACCAAACGGACTAATCATATTTGTTCCCATGAAATAAACTTGGTCATTATTATTAGGATCTGGGAAAATAGATGCCATAGCTCCCATATTCCAGTTGGTATTATGGAATTTCCAAGTTGGTCCATATAATTCACGAATAGGTGCAATTGGTTTATTGTTCTTATCATAACCCATACGATTTACACCTTCAACGTTATGATAGTTTTGGTTATCCCAAACAGGTGTCGGAACCCTATTTTGACTCTTGAGTAATTGGTCACGTACACTTGGCAATGCTAAACGTGACCAGAAATCAAGGTAAGTTTGTTGACCTTTCGCAACATTATCAATCTCTTTCTTAAATTCGTTTCTAGCTTCTTCTGTATACTTACCATATTTCTCAAAAGAGCTATAAGCCATTGTATTGTAAGTTGAAATCAAGAACATATGTGCATTCTTAAGCGTTAATAGAGGTAGGATCATACGATTATGAACACCATTGTTCAAACCATCAAATGCACGATGACGTTTGTTAGCAAAATCAGGATTCGTTGTTTGAGGTTCTGATACATATACATTCTTAGCCGCATGGATAAACCAATCATTTAAATCAGTATCGTTAGTAAAGAGACGCATGTTGTAATCTAAGAAGCCATGTAATTCAGCTTTACCAATAGTTCCACCAATCATATCACGATAAGCATCCAAAGTTCTGTCGCCCTTGATATTTCGCTCGCTTGATCCAATTCGAATCAAGAAATCAAGAAGGTCAACTGACTTACCATAGAAGTCAGGTTTAAACATCATCAAGTTCTTGATAGTCATATCCCCATACTTGATATCATAGTAACGATTAAGGTAAGTAAGAGCCATCACGATTTTAGCTTTATTTTCATCCACCTTCTTAACAAGTGCTTTCATAGCCGCTTCGTCACTATTTAATTGATGGTCAGCATTTTCAATCAAAGATTTGACCAATTTATCAAGATTAGCTTTCGTTTCAGCAAAACTTTCTTCGAGATAAAGGTCTCGGATATAACCGTTTTTACGTTCCTCTGTATTTTCTTCAGCTCTATCCCGATTACCCATCAAGGCACGTACTTCAGGAGAAATTAATTCAACAGTCGCTAACCTACCTTTAATGTTTTGAATCAATTGATTACGATTTTTATCAACCATGTTTGGTGTATAAACAATGTCACCCAATCCATCGATACTATACTCACGAACTTGCGCTACTTTAGACTCTTTTTGATGAACAGCTTTGATTTCTTTAGTCTTATCTGCATAGTGAATCATCACATGATCAATATCTGATAAATCCGTTACAAATTGTCCGTCTTTCATTCCTGTAACTGATAACACTTCTTTTGTCAACAAGTTTGAATCTTCAGTTAGTTTATTACCTTGGTTAACAATCCACTCTTTGTTGTAGAACGGTTGAAGCTTTTCAATGTTACGATATGCTAAATCACGTTCTGTTTTGTAGTCTTGAGTTGTCTTATACTCATTTTCACGAGAAGTCAACACATTCAATTTGTTTACAACAGGATTTTTAATCTCAAAGGTGTTAGCCGTAATACCGTATCCTTCAATTTTCTTATTCGCTTCTTCTGTTTTAATAGTCTTAACGTTCTTAGAACGTTTAAAGCTTGAAGTACCTGTGCTTACACCTTCAACAACGAAATCTCTATTCAATCGATTTCCTGAAAAATAACCGTCTTCTTCGTCAATGTTCTTAGAACCATAGAAGATTTCACCTTTGGTAACTTTCATCATAGAAACGTTGTCTTCTAGTAAACCTAGAACCCAGTTCGAACTGATAAATCCACCAACTTCAACAGGATTTTGAATATCAATCGTACCTTTTGCCACAGAATGGCGAATTGAACCTTCTTTACCAACAGTGTTGTTATCCATGCCGTTATCGGTTGTTGCTGCAATACCACCAGCTTTAGCTTTATTACCTGTAATATCGGCTTCAACATAGGCTTTATCTACGTTACCTTTCCAGATTTCACCAACAATACCAGCTACTTTCCAACCTTTGTCACCGAATGAATGTATTTTACCAATGAAGGCAACGTCATTCAATTTACCACCTTTGTCGAGTTTGTTAATAATACCAGCAACATTGTTATTGCCAACAACAGAACCTGTAACTTTAACTTTTTCAACAGTAGCATTCTTAACCATATTAGCAAGAGGTGCTACATTATCAGCCCAAGGCATATTGACATCAACATTACCTAGATTAATGTTTTTAATTGAACCATTTTCAACACGATCAAATAACGGTCGAGCGATGTTATGAATCGTGTATTGCTTACCATCGACACTTGATAAATGACCTTGGAATGTCCCAGGTACATATTGTTTACCAGCAGCAGGAACATTCGTAGCATTCAAATCGGCACCGATTTTAAACGTACCTTTCATGTCCGCTCTCATCGCCTCAACCAACTCTTTAAAGTTGTAGTAAACATTATCCGTTTTTGGTACAGGTTTTTCGAGGTAGTGAATATACTGATTACGAACCTTAGTTGGGTCTGTATGTTGAATCAAATCTTGAGCAGTTGCTGTAATTTTAAAAAGTTCTTTTTCTTTTTCAGTCACCAACTCAATCTTATCAACTGCTAAACGTGTTACTTTATTATCACGACTAGTGATTTTCAAGTACATCTTCTTCACATCTTCATCTGAAGGTTTTTCAGTCATGAAATCATTAGGTGTTTCAGTACCATCGTCATTTACCTTCACTAAATTAGTAGATGCGATATTTTTAATTTCAACTTTTTTCAAATCCAAGCGAAGTGGTTTCTCTTCTAATGTTGCAGTTTCTTCTCCCTTACCACGGTCATAGGTCATAGTGGTTTCTATCTTATAGTCCTTGTAGAATTTTAAATCTTCTACCTGCTTATCTAATTGCTCTGAAGTTAAATCTACTGTTTTGACAATTTCATTTCCATCTTTAATTGTCGCAGTAATTTTATTGATCTTGACTCCATCTGTATTAACCAAATGATAAGAAAGATTTGCGGAGCGGTCTAATACATTTGTATCTGTTCGCTCCAAAGTCAAAACAGGAGCCGTTTTTTCTTTAGGCTTTTCTTTTGTACCTTTTACAAGAATTTCAGGCTTCATTTCTTTCAAAATAGTTACTGTTTCAACTGGTTCACTAATTTTTTTGCCATGTAACTCTTCATAGCTAGTAACAATTTGACGTTCGCCATCCTCACCAACTTGTTTAATAGAATCATCGCCTATAAATTTGGTAGAATCAGATTCTTCTACAGTCGTTTTAGGAATAGTCTCTGTCCGGATATCGGTATGTAGAGAAGGCAATTCTTCTCTTTCTGGTGCAACTTCTGAAACTGTAGATATTGGTTCAGTATACTCTGGAATGTTGATAACAGGTGGCTCAATCAAGTTGCCATTTTCATCTACTCCTGTTGTACCTACAGGTTCAGTATATTCTGGTTTCTCAGCATTAGGAGCATCGTCTGGAACTGTGCCTACCGGTTCAGTGTATGCTGGTTTTTCATGAACTTCCGGTTCCCCTTTATCAGTTACAATAGCTTCAGGTAATGCTGGCTGAACTTCTGGTTCTCCTTTATCAGTCACAACAGCTTCAGGTAATGATGGTTGAATTTCTGGTTCCCCTTTGTCAG